>JANNJH010000521.1:0-3827 GCA_031405775.1 Sphingomonadales bacterium
GACGTCCGACAGCATGGACGACACGGCTGCGGCGCCTGAACGGCCCCGCGACGCCCTTGCGACGCCTGAACGGCCCCGCGACGCCCTTGCGACGCCTGAACGGCGCTGCATCCTGACCGGTGCGCACGGACCCCGTGCGGCGCTGATCCGTCTTGCCGTCGGCCCCGACGAGCAGGTCGCGGCCGATCTTGCTGCGAAACTGCCGGGGCGCGGCGCCTGGATCATCGCCGACAAGGCGATTCTGGAAGCCGCGATGGCCAAGGGCAAACTGAAGGGCGCGCTCGCCCGCGCCTTCAAATCGAACAGCCTCAAGATCCCCGACAACCTCGCCGAGCAGATCGCCACCGGCCTCGAACGCCGCGCGCTCGACCGGCTGGGGTTGGAAAACAAGGCCGGAAACCTCATTTGGGGGCATGAGCGCGTTGGTGAAGCGCTGCTCAAGGGCAAGGTTCGGCTGTTGCTCCACGCCAGCGACGCCAAGCCCGACGGCATGGGCAAGCTGGAGGCCAGGCGCCGCGGCGCATCGCCCGGTACGGTGTCGATCGTGCTGCCGGTCGGGCGTGATCAATTGTCGATGGCCCTTGGCCGCGAAAATGTTGTACACGCCGCGATCGGGAACACCGCTAGTGCGGCGCGGGTGATCGAGACGCTGGAACGCTGGGCCGCCTTCAACGGCACCAGCATCAGCAACGCAGACGACGAAGACGAACAGGTGGTGGACTCGGCAGTTGCCGATGTCGCCGACGAAAGGCATTAGGCTCGACTAATGAGTGACGACAACAAACCCAAGCTCGGCATGCGAGCCCCCCTCGGCCTGAACAAGGCTGTCGAAGTGGGCAAGGTGAAACAGAGCTTCAGCCATGGCCGCACCAAGCAGGTGGTCGTCGAGGTCAAGCGTGCGCGTGTCCTGCATCGCCCCGGCGACCCCGTCGCAGTCGCAGCGCCGCCTGTCGTCGAAGCCCCGGCAGCGGTCATCGCAGCGCCGGCGCCCGTTGCTGTCGCCGCAGCTGTTGTCGCGCCCCCGGCGGCCCCGGTTGCGCGCGCCCCCGAGCCGGCACCGCGCGTCGAAGCGCCTGTCGCGCCGGCCCCTGTTGCCGCCGCTCCGGTCGCAGAAGCCGCACCGGCACCCGCCACGCCGGCGCGAGTCGTGCCGCCGCCGGTGATGTTCCGCCCGGTCGAACGCCAGCCGATTCCGCAGCCCAAGGCGCCGGCTCCGGTCGAAGCCCCGGTCGAAGCCGCCAAGCCTGCCGTCGTAGCCCCCGTTGCCGCCGCCCCCGTCGCCCGGCCCGCCGCGCGTCCGGCACCGCGCCAGGCCGCGCCGGAACCGCGCCGCCCGGCCCCGGTCGATCTGATGACACGGCAGGAGCGCCAGGCGCTGCTGCTCCGCCAGGCCGAGGAAGACCGGCTGCGCGCCGGCGAGGAAGCCCGCATCCGCGAGGAAGCGGCGCGCCTCGAAGCCGTCGAAGCCGAGCGCCAGCGCCTTGACGAAAAACGCCAGCGCGAGGAAGAAATCGCCACCCGCCCCGAACCGGTGGGCGACGAAACACAAATGACCCTCGTCGAACTCGACGCCGAGGAAGAACGGCTGCGCGTCCGCGCCCTGCCCGGCCGCAAGCCCGATCTCGCCGCCAAGCCGGCGCGGCTGCGCTCCGACGATCGCCGCCAGTCGGGCAAGCTGACCGTCACCAAGGCGCTCGATTCGGATGATTCGGTCCGCACCCGCAGCCTCGCGGCGCTGCGCCGTTCGCGCGAAAAGGAACGCGGCCGGCTGGGCTCGCAGGCCAAGCAGGTCCGCGACGTCACCGTCCCCGATCGCATCACCGTCTCCGAACTCGCCAACCGCATGGCCGAACGCACCGGCAACGTCGTCCGCCTGCTCGCCCGCATGGGCGTGCCGTCGGCGGCGGTCGACGAGATCGACCAGGATACCGCCGAACTGGTGCTCAACGAATTCGGCCACAACATCATTCGCGTGTCGGAATCCGATGTCGAAATCGGCATGGTCGGCGCTGCCGATATCGACGATCATCTCGCCTCCCGCCCGCCGGTGGTGACGATCATGGGGCATGTCGATCACGGCAAGACCTCGCTGCTCGATGCCCTGCGCGGCACCAATGTCGTCAAGGGCGAGGCCGGCGGCATCACCCAGCACATCGGCGCCTATCAGATCACCACCAAGTCGAAGGACAAGATCACCTTCCTCGACACGCCGGGGCATGAAGCCTTTACCGCGATGCGCGCGCGCGGCGCCTCGATCACCGACATCGTCGTGCTGGTGGTGGCATGGGACGACGGCATCATGCCGCAGACCATCGAAGCCATCCAGCACACCAAGGCAGCCGGCGTCCCGATGATCGTCGCCATCAACAAGATGGACAAGGCCGGGGCGAACGCCGACAAAATCCGCACGGCGCTGCTGCAATATGATGTCCAGGTCGAAGCCATGGGCGGCGAGGTCCAGGACGTCGAAGTCTCGGCGACGATGAAGACCGGCCTCGACGAATTGATCGAAAAGATCCTGCTCCAGGCCGAAATCCTCGAACTGCGCGCCAATCCCGACCGCGCCGCCGAAGGCACCGTCATCGAAGCCCGGCTCGACAAGGGCAAGGGGCCGCTGGCAACCGTCCTCGTGCGTCGCGGCACCCTCAAGACCGGCGACATCTTCGTCATGGGTTCGGAATGGGGCAAGGTCCGCGCGCTCGTCGATGACCAGGGCAAGAACGTCAAGTTCGCGCTGCCATCGAGCCCGGTCGAAGTCCTCGGGCTGACCGGCGTGCCGTCGGCGGGCGATATCGTCACCGTCGTCGAGAACGAGGCGCGCGCCCGCGAAGTCGCCGAATATCGCGCCGCCGTGGTCAATGCCAAGCGCATCGAGCAGGAACCGGCGAACCTCGAGACGATGTTCTCGGTGCTGCGCCAGGCCAAGGCGCAGGTCTATCCGCTGGTCATCAAGGCCGATACCCAAGGCTCGGCCGAAGCCATTGCCGGGGCGGTCAACAAGATCTCGACCGATCTCATCAAGGCCAAGGTGTTGCTGTCATCCGTTGGCGGCATCACCGAATCCGACGTGACGCTGGCCAAGGCGAGCGGCGCGCCGATCATCGGCTTCAATGTCCGCGCCAATGCCAAGGCCCGCGAAATCGCCCAGCGCGATGGCGTGGCGCTGAAATATTACGACGTCATTTATGGCCTGATCGACGATGTGAAGGCGGCGATGGCCGGGCAGCTTGGCCCCGAACTGTTGGAAAACGTCGTCGGCCGCGCCCAGGTCCTCGAAGTCTTCCAGGCCGGCAAGATCGGCAAGGCAGCGGGTATCCGGGTCACCGAAGGCTTTATCAAAAAGGCCCTTCGCGCCCGCGTCATGCGCGACGATGTCATCATCTACAACGGCTCGATCGCTTCGCTGCGGCGCTTCAAGGAGGACGTCGCCGAGGTCAAGTCGGGCTTCGAATGCGGCATCACGCTCGATTCGTCGTCGGACATCAAGGTCGGCGATGTCATCGAGACGTTCGAAGTCGAATCGCGGGAGCGCACGCTCTAGGCCCTCCCCCTCCCTTTCAGCCGAAGGCGACGCCTTCGCGTCAACGGAGGGGCCGGGGGCCGGTGCCTGCCGCCAGGCGATACCCGCCCGCCATTTTCCGCTTTCATCGCAAAATCGTTAGACTCGCACCATGCCCCGACCCACCCCAGACGCCCAAGGCCGCTCGATCCGCCTCCAGCGTATCGGCGAACTGGTCCGCCACGCCATCTCCGAGGTTCTGGGCCGCGGCGAACTGCGCGACGAGCTGCTGGCGCGCACCATTGTCTCGGTCAGCGAGGTTCGCGTC
>JANNJH010000522.1:0-7448 GCA_031405775.1 Sphingomonadales bacterium
GACGATGTGGCCACACCGAGCCAACCCGCGATCAAGATTGCTGAACCGATTGCCATAAGCTGTTGCCAGGTTCCCATCCGCAGCGTCAGATCACCGCGGCCGGGATGGCCGTGATTCCTGTGCCAGGTGAATTGATGAGGGGGCAAGATGCGTGCCAAGCCTTGCGTCGGCCCCTTGGGGGTCACGTTCAGTATAGACACGATTCTGAAACCCCCGCCGTTAGCATTGTCGCAGCTGGTGAAGCGCGTCCGCACCGCTGCCGCAATCGCCATCAAACATCCGGGGAAAGCCAACGCAAGCCGAGTCGGTTCATCGGGGGGCAAGGCGTGGCGGCGCCGCGATGAGTGGAGCCATGTTGACAAAAAACTTGCAGCGGCGGCCCAATCCAGCCGTCACTTTGCTGCGAGTCGGCGGCTTTGGCGCGGTATTCGGCCCGCGCCCCGTTCAGCCGAGCGCCTGCGCCGCGGCCAGCACCGCTGTGGCATGGCCGGCGACCTTGACCTTGTGCCAGATGCCGGCGACGCGGCCATCGCGGCCGATCAGGAAGCTGGCGCGCTCGATCCCCATGTATTTTTTGCCATACAGGCTTTTTTCGACCCAGACGCCATAGGCTTGGGTTACCGCGCCTTCGACATCGGCGCCGAGCCCGACAGTCAATTCGTGCCTGGCGCGGAACCTGGCGTGCGCGCCGACAGAATCGCGCGACACGCCGATGACGACGGTGTCGGCGGCGGCAAAGGCGGCGGCGTGCGCCGAAAAATCCTTGGCCTCGGTGGTGCAGCCCGGCGTGTTGTCCTTGGGGTAAAAATATAGCGCCAGCTTTTTTCCGGCGAAATCCGACAGGGCGATCGGACCGGTGTCGCCGGCGATGCTGAAATCCGGGGCGAAATCACCGACTTGGGGTGTGCTGGTCATGTCTCGGTCCCTTTCAACACGCTGTTGAAGGCCAGCGTCACCGCCGCTTTGGCCGCCATCAACTGCTCGGCGACCTCGGCGAAATTTGCCGCGCCGAGGCCGCGCGCCAGCATGGCTTCGACCGGCGGCGCAAAGCTAGCGGGCACGCTGGCCCCCGGCGCCACCAGCCGCAACAACACGAGGAAGCGCGTCAGCTGGGCGTGCGCCTCGGCAAGCCCGGGGGGCAGCGCGCCGCTGTCGGTGAGCACATTGATGGCTTGCGCCAGGTCGGGGCCAAAGCCGATGCGATCGCGAAGCTGGACGAAATGCACGAGGAATTCGAGATCGACAAGGCCGCCGGCTGCCAGCTTGACGTCGAAAACGCCCTTCGCCGGCTTGGCCCTGGCGATATCGGCGCGCATCGCCAGCACGCCGCGGCGCAGGGTTTCGGCGTCGCGCGGTCGATCGAGCGTCGCGGCGATGGCGGCGGCGGCTTCGGCGCGGGCCGGCCCCGAGGCGCCGATGATGCGGGCGCGGGTCAGCGCCATATGCTCCCAGCTTTCGGCGTCTAGCGCCTGGTAGCGCGCGAAACTGGCGATCGACAGCGCCAGCATGCCCTGGGCGCCCCACGGCCGCAGCCGCGTATCGACCTCGTAAAGCGCCCCGGCGGCGGTGGGCACCGACAGCGCCGCCGTCAGCCGCGCCGCCAGACGGTTGAAGTACATCGTCGCGGTGAGGGGCTTGGCGCCATCGGACACCGCCTGGTGATCGCCGCTGAACAGATAGACGAGATCGAGGTCCGAGGCGTGGGTGAGGGCACGGCCGCCATAGCGCCCCAAGGCCAGCACGACCGGCTCGGCGCCGGCGACACGGCCATGGCGCCGAGCGAAATCATCGGCGACGGCGGGGATGACGACCCCGAGCGCGGCATCGGCAAGGTCGGACAGCGAGCGCGCCGCGGCGAGCGGGTCGGTGCGGCCCTCGACAAGCTGGGCGCCAAGCTGAAAACGGCGTTCGCCGGTCCAGCGGCGGACGCGATCGAGCACATCCTCGAACCCATCGGCACGATCGGTGAAGGCGGCGAGCTCGGCGGTGAGTTTGTCGACATCGGGCAGCGGCGCAAAGGCGTCGGGCGACAGCATGATGTCGAACAGCGCCGAATCGCGCGCCAGCGCATCGGCAAGCACTGGCGCGACGCCAAGCAGCTGGCCGAGCAGCTCGATCAGCCGCGGGTTGGCCTCCAGCAGCGCAAAGAATTGCGCGCCCTGCGGCAAGGCGCCGAGGAAGCCGTCGAGCCGGGCGGCGGCAGTGGCCGGATCGGCGGCGGCGGCGATGCCGGCGACCAGCGACGGCAGCACGGTTTCAAAGGCGGCGCGCGCCGGTTCGCTGCGCAGCGCCCGCAAATTTCCGGTGCGCCAGCGGGTGATCAGCGTTGCAGCGATGCGGGCGATGCCGGGGTGGTGGCGCTTGAGCCACGGCGCCGGGTCGGCGGGAATCGCATGGGTTTCGGGGGCCGCGGCGGCGATCAACCGGTCATAGGCGGCGGCGACCGGGGCGGTCGCCGCCTTCAGCGCGCGTTCGACGCTGGCCCAGTCGCGCGCGCCGCAAAGCGCGGCGACGGCGGCGCGGTCGGCGGCGAGTTTGGGCACCATATGGGTCTGTTCGTCGCGGCGCATCTGCAGCCGGTGTTCGAGGGTACGCAGCGTCCGATAGCTGTCGGCCAGCCGAATTGCCTCGGCGGCTTCGATCCGCCCGGCGGCGGCGAGCGCCGCCAACCCGTCGAGTGTCGCCGGGCAGCGAAGGTCAGGCGCCCGCCCGCCCCAGATCAGCTGGTGGATCTGCGCGAAGAATTCGATTTCGCGGATGCCGCCGCGACCACGCTTCAGATCATAGCCCGGCCCGATCGCCTGCCCGGCTTCGAAATGGTCGCGGATTCGCAAGGATACTGCCTGAATGTCGCGCACCGCCGTCCAGTCGAGGCTGCGGCGCCAGACGAACGGCCGGATGCGGTTGAGCAGCCCCTGCCCCAGCGCCATGTCACCGGCGCAGGCGCGCGCCCGGATGAAGGCGACGCGTTCCCAGGTCAGCGCTTCGGACTGGTAATAATGTTCGGCGGCGCCGACCGCCAGGCTCATCGGGGTGATCTCGCTGGCCGGGCGCAGCCGCAGGTCGACGCGCTGGACATAGCCGTCGGGCATCGCATCCGACAATAGCGCGACGGCGCGGCGGGCGATGCGCACCGCGGCCTCCCCCGGCTCCTCGTGGCTGCGGCGCGGGATGACATCGGGATCATGGATGAGGATGAGGTCGACATCGGAGGAATAGTTGAGCTCGTGGCTGCCGAGCTTGCCGAGCGCCAGCGCCGCGAGGCCGGCATTGGGCGCGCCGCGTTCCGCCAGCGCCTCGGCGATGGCGATGTCAATCGATCGGTCGGCGAAATCCGACAGCGCCGCGGTGACGCGTTCGAGCCGCCACAGACCGCCGAGATCGGCGAGCGCGACGGTCAGCGCGACATCGCCGCGCGCCCGGCGCAGGCGCACGTCCACCGGCAACGCCGCATCGGCGGCGAGCGCCATCGCAGCGCTGAAGGCGGCTTCGGGGCCGTGCGTTGCAAACGCTTCCAGCACATGGCGGCGACCGCGAATCAGCCCCTTGAGGAACGGCGCCCGCGCCCAGGCGGTGGCGGCGGCGGTGACCAGCGCCGGCGACAGGCCGGCCGGAAGCAGCGCCGCAAGATCGGCAGGCGGGTCACGCGTCGGCGGCAGGTTGAAATCCACACCAATGTGATGCCAGCCCGCGATGCGTCTGTCACGCGCCTGTGACGCGCCGGGGGTGGCGGAACCTTTGCTGCGGCACTAGGGTCTATCCACACAGCCATCCCGGCTTTCAGGAAAACCCCATGCGCAAGACCATCATCATCGCCTTCGCCGTGCTGGCGGGTATCGCCGTGACCGCGTGCAACACCGTCAGCGGCGCCGGAAAAGATGTCAGCTCGGTCGGCAAGGCCGTCACCAACACCGCGGAAGACGTCAAGAACTAGAGTCGATTTCACTTATGTTGAATCGATAGCCCTCTCCCGGTTGCGGGAGAGGCGACACGCGCGGCGTCGCGAAGGCGATCTCCGTCGCGCGGCGGGTGAGGGTGTGCCTCAACTTGCAGAAGAAAGAACACCCTCACCCGGGCCGCCGCAAGAGCGCCGTCTCTCGCCTCTCCCGCAAGCGGGAGAGGGGGCGTGTTCAATCTGAGTGAAAGCGAGTCCAGGGCAAATCGCCCGTCGTGCCAGTGCAGGCTGGCATGACGGGCGTCGCAGCGCGCCCTATTCGGCGGGCAGCTTGGCGTCGGCTTGCGCTTGGCGGGCGCGGCTGCGTTCGGTGAACCAGATGCCGATGATCGAGACTTCGTAAAGCAGCACCAGCGGGATCGCGAGGGCGAACTGCGACCAGATATCGGGCGGGGTCAGCACCGCGGCGATGGCAAAGGCTGCGACAATGGCATAGCGGCGGCCGGATTTGAGCTGCTTGCGGGTGATGATGCCGGCGCGTTCGAGCAGCATCAGCAGCACCGGCAACAGGAAGGCGACGCCAAAGCCAAGGATCATGTTCATCACCAGGTCGAGATATTCGCCCATCGCCGGCAGCGCTTCCTGGCTGATCCCGGTGATCGCCGACGACGACTGGAAACCGAGGAAGAATTTGAACGCTATCGGCATGACGCCGTAATAGGCCAGCGCCGCGCCCATGGTGAACAATATTGGCGTCGCCAGCAGGAATGGCAGGAAGGCGCGCTTTTCGCGTTTGTAGAGGCCGGGGGCGACAAAAGCCCAAAGCTGGTTGGCGATGATCGGGAAGGCCAGGCACAGCGCGGCAAAGGCGGCGACCTTGATCTCGACGAAAAACGCTTCGTAGAGCTTGGTGTAGATCAGCTTGCCGGTGACGCCGGCGCCGTAAGCCTGGACCAGCGGCTGGACGAGGAAGCCGAAAACCTTGTCGGCCTGCGAAAAGGCGATCCCGAAACAAATGACGAAGGCGATGACGCATTTGAGCAGGCGGTTGCGCAGTTCGATCAGATGATCGAGCAACGGCGCCTTGCTGGCGTCGATATCGGCGGTCTCGTCCGTCATCGATCCGACGCCGGCGAATCGGTGGCGGCGGCGGTGGCTGGTTCGGGCTTGGCCGCCCGCTTGCGTTTCGGCGCGGCGGACGGTTCGGCGGCAGGCGCTTTGGCTGCGGGTTTGGCGCGGGCACGGCGCGGCTTGGCGGGCGCAGTATCGACGACATCGGGCGCAAGGGGCGGCGGCGGCGCCATCCAATCGTCATCGCCGGCATCGGTGATCGGCGTGGCATTCAGGTCAGGCAGCGCCGTCGCCTTCATGATGGCTTCGTTCTGCGCCGCCCATTGCTTCTGCATTTCCTCGATCTCGGCCTCGCGCATCATCGTGTCGAAGCCGGCGCGGACATGGCGCGTCATGGCGCGGCCCTTCGACAGCCATTGGCCACCCATGCGCATGACGCGCGGCAGATCCTTTGGCCCGATGACGAGCAAAGCCACCAGCGCGATGATCGCCAGTTCCGAGGAATCGATACCGAACATGTTGGCCCTAAGATCTCGAACCCCAGGCCGGGCGGATCAGCGCCGGACCTCGTCTTTGGCCGGAACGACCGGGGTTGCAGGGACGTCGGTGCCGTTGGTGAACTGCGGCTGCGACGTGCTCATGGGTGCCGCGATCGGCGAAGTGCTGATGGGTGCCGCGATCGGCGACGTGCTCGAGGGTGCCGCGATCGGCGACGTGATCGAGGGTGCCGCGATCGGCACGGGGAGGGGCGCGTCGGCCGGCGGCGCCTCGGCGTCGGCAAGGCCCTTCTTGAAGCTGGTGATGCCCTTGGCAAAATCGCCCATCAGGTCCGAAATCCGACCGCGGCCGAACAACAGCATGACGACGATGATGAGGATGGCCCAATGAACGAGGCTGAACGAGCCCATGACGGATACCTTCGAATGCGCGACTGTGCCTGACACTTTACTCCGGATGTCGCCGACAGGCTAGGGTGTCGCTCATCGCATGGCGCTGGTGACGGTTTATGTGGTCGGAGCCTGCATCGCCCGTTGCAGCGATTGCCGGCTGGCGTGCTTGGCGGCGACGGCGATGCGGGCCGTTTCCGCCATGTCGAAGCCGTGAAAGGCGCCGGGATAGACATGAAGTTCGAGCGGCACGCCGGCGCGCACCAGCCGGCGGGCATAGTCCAGACCTTCCTCCGCCAGCAGGTCGAGCGCGCCGACCGAGAGGAATGTCGGCGGCAAGCCGGCAAGGTCGGTGGCGCGCGCCGGCGCGGCATAGGGCGGCACGTCGGCTCCGCCTGGTGCGCCGCCAAGCAGCGCCGACCAGCCGAATTGATTCTGTGCCGGCGACCAGACCAGATCGGTCGCATTCGGGTTGCCGTCCGGTTGCACGCCGGTGCGATCGTCGAGCATCGGATAATGAAGGTGCTGAAAGGCCAGCGCCAAGTCGCCGCGATCACGCGCCAGCAGGCACAGCGCGGCCGCGAGACCGCCGCCGGCGCTCTCGCCCTTGACGCCGATGCGCCGCGTATCGAGGCCGAGCGCCGCCGCTTCGGTGTGCAGCCACGCGAGCGCGGCATAGCAATCATCGAGCGCGCCGGGATAGCGGGTTTCCGGAGCCAGCCGGTAATCGACGGAAAACACCGCGCAGCCGAGGTCCAAAGCCAGTTCGCGATTGACGGTGTCCATCATCTCGGGCGCGCCGATGACATAACCGCCCGGATGGATGTGGAGGATGGCGGGCAGCGGCCCCGCGGCATTGGCGGGGCGATATTCGAGGACGCGGACCTGCGGCGCGCCGGCGGGACCGGCGATCATCCGTTCGTGAACCGACACCGGCAGCCCGTCCGGCGCTGGTACCGTCGACATCATCGTCATCAGCCCGGCGCGCAAACCAGGCAATGTCGCGTTGGCGAAATCGAGCGGCGGAAACAGCGCGAGCGCCGGCAGGAGTTCCGGATCGACGGGGTTCGCGCTGTTCATCGCGACGCGTCCACGGCGTCGCCCGGAGCGTTGCTGCCGAGTTTTTCGGTGCCGCCGGTAAGCACCCTGTCGCCCATGTGGGCGCGGGCGCGCTCCTCCTGCGCCAGCCCGGCGGCGGTCGGGTGCTGAACGTCGTCCTTGGTCAGCTTGGACGTGATGGCGTCCCAATGCGTCACGCGCAGCGAAGCCTGGTCAACGAGCGCCGACGCCCGCAAATCGCGCGAGTCGCGCCAGGCCGCCAACGCTTCGGGGCCATCGACGCGATAAATGCCGACATAATGCTGTGACGGTGTCGTCGGGATCATCTGGCCGTGGCGACGGAACGTCAGGAACCCGGCCGAATGGACGCCCGACCGGCGCGCGGCGGCGGGAAAATAGCTGTCGTTATACCAGTCACGAAAGGCAGGCTCGTTGCCGGCGGACGGGTTCAACTGTTCGAGGATGATGCCGCCTCGATGCGGTGTTTCCGGGTCGTTGGCGCGGAATTGCAGCGGGTAATAATGATAATCCTCGAG
>JANNJH010000523.1:0-4112 GCA_031405775.1 Sphingomonadales bacterium
TTCAACAACAAGCCGTTCAACGTCTACAAGTTCCGATCAATGTACCATAATCGGGCCGAGGTCGACCGGATCACCCAGGCCAGCCGTGAGGACGCGCGAATCACCCGGGTCGGCCGGTTCTTGCGGCGCGCCAGCCTTGATGAACTGCCGCAGCTATTCAACGTGCTGCAGGGCAATATGTCGCTGGTCGGGCCGCGTCCGCATGCGGCTTCGACGCGCGCCGGCGGGCGCTTGTTTTCCGATGTGGTCGCGTCCTATGCGGCGCGCCACAAGGTCAAGCCGGGGATCACCGGCTGGGCGCAGGTCTGCGGCTGGCGCGGTGAGACCGACACCGAGGACAAGCTGGTCCAGCGTTTCGAGCATGATCTCTACTATATCGAGAATTGGTCGCTGGGGTTCGACCTTTATATCCTGTTGCGGACGATCGGGTCGTTGCTGCTGCCCAGGAATGCTTTCTGACCAAGGCGTTCGGAACGGCATGCGCCGATCCACGCGTTACGGGGCGTTGAGCCTTGTTTGGCTGGATTTCCCTTGATGACCTTGACAAGGACGATTCGTCGGGTCGAGCGGCAGCATCGCCGCCAAGCGCCGCGAAGCACTATTGAATCACTGTCGGGAAGCTGGACGCGCATCACGCTGTTTCTCCTTTCCCACGGGCGTTCGGTTGACCGCCAACGGTTTGCCGGCGGGGTAGCAAGAAAGTGTCGGTAGATTTTACACTCTCAAAATCAGCCAGAAACGCGACTTGAATAAAATCAATGCGTTGATAATAAAATGGCTCTTGGCATGCTTGTTGCATGATAGAAATTGCGGGGCTGGTGTGACGCGAGCGATGGTTCTCCATAGCTCTCGAAAGCGTCAAGCCTTTTGGCAATTAGGTGGGAGAATTCAAATGATCGGTTTCAAGACTTTGGTGGGCGTCCTCGCTCTGGGTGCTGCCATGGCGGCGGTTCCTGCACAGGCGGTCGTCACGACGTTTGCGGCGTTCTCCCCGATCGGTGGCACCGCCAATGTTCGCTGGGTTCTGACCGGCGCGACGGCTGCGGCGACGCAGGGCAGTTTCTACACGACGGCGACGGGCAGCTCCGCTGCTGCTGCCCCGCGCAATGTCTTCTTCTCGTTCCTGCAACCCGGCTTCGGCGGGACGGTCACGAACGTCACCGCCCGGTATTCACTCAACGCGACGACCATTGTTGGCACCGTGGCGACGCTGGGCGCCGGCAGCCTGACCCAGAGCACGATCGCCGGTACGATGTCGTTCCTCTCGACGGCGCCGCTTACGGTCAATAATATCACCTATGCTAGTGGTTCGAACCTTCTGACGGCGACCTTCTCGAACACCCAGATCCAGGGTGTGCGAGGCGCCACGTCCGCTGGTTTCACGGGCAGCACCTTGGGCGGTTCGACGCTGACTTACACGTCGGACTTTCTTGACTTCACGCAGACGGTGAACCGCGACTTCTCGCTCAGCCTGAGCTCGATTGCTCCGGGCCTCAACGCGATCCCGACCACCCTCACGCCGACGCGCGGGCTGCGCTCGTTCCGTGCGGTTTCCAGCGGGACCTTCTCGTCGGATCCGGCACCGCTCGTCAACGGTGTGCCCGAACCTGAAATGTGGGCGATGATGATCGCCGGCTTCGGCTTGGTCGGCCTGCAGCTTCGTCGCCGCGACAAGAAGATGGCTTCGATCGCCGCCTGATCGCATGCTGCCCGTCGCTTCGGCGGCGCGGCACGAAAGCAAACGCGAAAGAGCGCGTCGCAATTTATGCGGCGCGCTTTTTCGCGTTCCCGCTGCCCGGGCTGCATTTGGGTCGGCGTGCTTGGCCCGACCGAGGCAGGGGGCTTCATGACGGGTGCCGGAGATGATCTCCTGCTCCAGTCACGCTGCGAGATGTTGCAAGATTGAGCCTTTCCGGTGAACGGAGCGAGGGAGTCTTTACGTCTTCGTCGACACCGGGATTTCGACGCTGCAGACGAGCCCCGAGGGCGTGAATTCGCGGGTCACGCTGCCGCCGGTTTCGGCGGGCAGGATTTGGTCGATGATCGTCGAGCCGAAGCCGCTCGGCTGGGGATCGGTGATGCCTGACATGCCGGTTTCGGCCCAGACCAGCCGCAGCGCGCCGTCGATGGCGCCGATGCTCCAGATGACGTCGAGGTGGCCGCCGGGCCGGCTGAGAGCGCCATATTTGACGGCGTTGGTGGCGAGTTCGTGGAGCGCCATGCCGAGCGCCTGGGCGACATGGCTTGGCAGCACGACATCGGGGCCGTCGAAGTGCAGCTGGCCTTCCGAACTTGTGGCATAGGGTTGCAGCTCGCTGGCAACCAGCCCGCCAAGCCCGAGGCGTTCCCAGCCGCCATGGACGAGCAAGTCATGGGCGCGCGTCATCGCCAGGAGGCGCGGCTCGAAATCGGCGATGAACTCTTGAATCGTCGCAGCCGAGCGGGCGGTGCGGCGGGCGATCGCCGAGACCTTGGCCAGCATGTTGCGGACGCGGTGGTCATATTCGAGCGAAATGAGGTTTCGCATGCGTTCGGCGGCGACCTCGCTGGAAACGTCGCGGGTGTGTTGCATGACGCCGATGATGGCGCCGCCGGCAGCGCGAACCGGTGTCTGTTCGCAAGTCCAGTAACGGTCCTGATAGCTGCCTTTTGGTTTTTCGATGGCAAACGCCAGCTTTTCCAGGCTGTTGGCCTCACCGTTGAGGGCGCGCTCGAAACTTTCGCGCATGGCGACACGGCGGTCGCCGCGTTCGGGGAAGGCATCGAAGAAAGGCCGGCCGATCAGGTCTTCGCGGCGGCGCGCGGTGATGTCGAGGTAGCAATCATTGGCGGCGATGAAGCACAGCGACGTATCGAGGACCATTACCGGCGTTGAAGCGACCGCAAACAAATTGTCGAAATCGAGAGCGATCGAGTCCATCGGCACAGATCCGAAAACATGTCCGCGTGATCGGACGTTGGCACGAATGTCGGTGCCACCTTTCACATAATCAAGGTTACCGGAGGGTGAATGAAACCCGGTTATCGGACCCATGGTTTCGGCGTCGCAGCATTGCAACTCATCGCCGGGCGGCTTTTGCCTCGGACGGCCATGGCCGGACGTGATCTTCACGCTTGGCTCCCGGCGTGATGGCGCAGCCGGTGCCGGGGCGGCGGCAATGATCGCGCAGGGGCTTGCGTTACCGGCGCGATGGCGACAGGCGAGGGCGATGGACACAGACTATGACGCGATAATATTGGGCGGTGGCGGCGCCGGGTTGATGTGCGCGGCGGTAGCAGGCCAGGCCGGGGCGCGCGTGCTGGTCATCGATCACGCCGATACGCCGGGCAAGAAGATCCTGATTTCGGGCGGCGGGCGGTGCAATTTCACCAATGTCGGCGCCGTGCCGGAGCGGTATTTGTCGAACAATCCGCATTTCGCGCGCAGTGCGCTGGGGCGCTATCGACCGGCGGATTTCATCGCGCTGGTCGAAAAGCACGGCATCGCCTTTCACGAAAAGACGCTGGGGCAATTGTTCTGCGACGGCTCGGCGCGTCAGATCGTGGCGATGCTGATCGATGAGTGCGAGGCCGGCGGGGTGACGATCAGCCTGGGGCACTCGATCGGTGCGATCGATCATGCCGATGGCCGGTTTCGCGTCGGCTATGGCGACCGCACGGCGAGCGCGCCGGCGCTGGTCATCGCCACTGGCGGGCCGTCGATCCCCAAGATGGGGGCGACCGATTATGCCTATGGGCTGGCGCGGCGCTTTGGGCTGTCGATCGTCGAGCCGCGGCCGGCGCTGGTGCCGCTGACGCTGGCCGGGGACGAATTGCTGTTCCGGTCGCTGTCGGGGGTTGCGGCGGACGTGGTGGCGCGCTGCGGCAAGACGGCGTTTCGCGAGGCGGCGCTGTTCACCCATCGCGGGCTGTCGGGGCCGGCGATCCTGCAGATTTCGAGCTATTGGCGGCACGGCCAGGCGGTGGGGATCAATTTTCTGCCCGATGCCAAGCCGGGCTGGCTGGTGGCGGCAAAGCGGGCGCGGCCGCAGATTGGCTTGCGGGTGCAACTGTCGGCGATGCTGCCTTATCGGCTGGCCGAGTTGCTGGCGGAGCGGATCGGCGTTTACGGC
>JANNJH010000524.1:0-9346 GCA_031405775.1 Sphingomonadales bacterium
CGGGCATGCCCCGCCGCTAAGTCGCAACGAGAACGCTCCAACCCTCTCCCGTTGACGCGAAGGCGTCGCCAGCGGCTGCGGGAGAGGGCGACAAGCCCCCGTGGGCGAGGGGGGAGTGCGGTGCCGCCTCGCCACAACGGCTGCCCTGCCCTCAGCCGCAGGCGACCGAGTCTAGATCCGTTCCTTCACATAGCGCCCGGGCGCATCCTCGATTGCCTTGAACTTGCCCGAACCCGGCACCCGCGGCGCGACCTTCTTGCCCGATCGCGGCGCAATCCAGTCGATCCAGTCGGGCCACCAGCTGCCCTTGGTTTCCTTCGCCGTCTTGACGAAATCATCGAACCGCGCCGGCAATTTATCGCTCGTCCAATATTGATATTTGTTCGCCGACGGCGGATTGACCACCCCGGCGATATGCCCGGAGCCTGCCAGCACAAAGCGCTTGTCGCCGGTGAAATGGCTGGTCAGCTTATAGGCCGATTGCGCCGGCGCGATGTGATCTTCCTTGCCGCCCTGGATATAGGCCGGCGTCGCCACCGTCCGCAGGTCGATCGGCACCCCCAGCACGGTGATGCCGCCCGGCTTGACCAGCAAATTGTCGCGGTAGATGTCCTTGAGATAGCTCAAATGCCATTTGGCCGGCACATTGGTCGCGTCGCTGTTCCAATACAACAGGTCGAACGGGAAATACTCGTTCCCCATCATGTAGTTGTTGACGACATAGCTCCAGATCAGGTCGTTCGAGCGCAACAGGTTGAAGGTCATCGCCATGTTGCGCCCATCAAGCCAGGGCTTTTCCGCCGTCAACCGCTCGACCGCTTCCAGCCCGGACTCGTCGATGAACACCGCCAGTTCGCCGCACTCGCTCATATCGACCTGCGCCGTGAAGAACGTCGCGCTCGCCGCCTTGTCGGCCTCGCCGCGGGCAGCCAGCACCGCCAGAGTCGCCGCCAGCGTTGTGCCGGCGACGCAATAGCCGATGGTATGGGCGCTTTTGGTGCCGCAAATCGCCAGCACCGTGTCGAGCGCGGTAATCTGGCCTTCACCGACATAATTGTCGAGCGTCACATCGGCGAGCGTCGCGTCGGCGTTCTTCCACGAAGTGACGAACACCGTCAGCCCCTGTTCGACCGCCCAGCGGATGAAGCTTTTTTCCGCCGTGAGGTCGAGGATGTAGAATTTGTTGATCCACGGCGGAAAGATCAGCAGCGGCGTTTCATAAACCTTGGCGGTCGTCGGCGTGTACTGGATCAGCTGGAACAGCCGGTTTTCAAACACCACCTTGCCCGGCGTGACGGCGACGTTGCGGCCGACCTCGAAGGCGTTCTCGTCGGTCATCTTCATCCGTCCGGATTCAAGATCGCCGAGCAGATGCTCAAGACCTTGCAGCAGGTTGGAGCCACCTGTCTCGGCGGTTTTCTTCAACACCTCGGGGTTGGTGGCGAGGAAGTTGCTCGGCGAGATGGCATCGACATATTGCTTGACGAGAAACTGCGCCTTGGCCTTTTCCTTTTCATCGAGCCCTTCGATGCCGGCGGTCGTCTCCAGCGTATAACTCGACGCGAGCAGATAGGATTGGCGCAGGAAATCGAACGCCGGCGTCTCGCGCCAGGCCTCGCCGGCAAAACGCTTGTCCTTGACGTCGGCGACCGCGCTGGGCGTCGCGCCGGGCGCCAAGAACGACTGCCACAGCGTCATCGTATCGGTCATATAGCGCTTCTGGAGTTCGATCAGGCGCTTCGGGTCGCTCATCGCCGCCACCGCCGCCTTTTGCCACGTCGCGATCACCCCCATCGGGTCGGTCGTCGCGCCGGGTTTTCGTTCCTTGGCAAGGAACTCCATGATCAGCTGCTGGCCGCGCCCGGCAAGCTCGGTCCATTTCTGAAACTGTTCGAGCGACTTCGGCTCCGTCGGTATATCGGCCATAAGATAGTCCTCAAGCGTAGTGCGAATGTTGCGCGCCATTCTGGACGTGAAGCGATGCCGCGCCAAGGCTTTCCCGGCGATTGTTCACAAAAGTCGCAAAACCAGCCTTTCGACAGCGACGACGACTCGCTAATGTCATGCTGCGCCGCCCGTGAAATGTCGGCGCGCAAGGGGAGATTCCAGATGATCAAGCCGATGTTCATTCTCGCAGCAGCGATGCTGGCAGCGCCGGTGATGGCGCAGGACGCGGTCGCACCGCCCGCAGCGGTCGCACCGACCGTCGCCGCACCGACCGTCGCCACACCGCCCATGGCCACACCGCCCGTCGCGGCACCGACCGCCGCACCGACCGTCGCGGCGTTGCCGGCTTGCAGCGCCACGCTGACCGATAGCTGCCAGCAGACCAGCGCCCAGGAAGCCCGCGCGATGACCGCGGAACAGGCCGCTGCCCGTGATGCCCGCGCCGCCGCGAAATCGGCAAAGGCAGCGCCCGCGCCCGCGCCAGCGCCCGCGCCGCTGTAAACGGCGACCCGTTTCAGCCCAAAAAGCGGGCGGGGGCGGCAAGCCCCCGCCCGCTTTGTTTTGTGTTATCCTGATCGGGGCGCTATGCGACCTTCAGCCGATCGAAAGCCCGACCGATGAACGACGATTTCTACCGTATCCGCCGCCTGCCCCCCTATGTCATCGCCGAAGTCAACGCGATGCGGGCCGCGGCGCGCGCGCGCGGTGACGACATCATCGATCTTGGCATGGGCAACCCCGATTTGCCGCCGCCGGCGCATGTCATCGCCAAACTCTGCGAAGTCGCGGCCAAGCCCGACGCCCATGGCTATTCGGCGTCAAAGGGCATTCCCGGCCTGCGCAAGGCCCAGGCCGGCTATTACGCCCGCCGCTTCGGCGTCGATGTCGATCCCGAAACCGAAGTCGTGGTGACGCTCGGCTCCAAGGAAGGCCTTGCCAATCTGGCGCAGGCGATCACCGCCCCCGGCGACGTCGTGCTGGCGCCGAACCCGAGCTATCCGATCCACACCTTCGGCTTCATCATCGCCGGCGCCACCATCCGCAGCGTGCCGACAACCCCCGACGAACGCTATTTCGAAGCGCTCGAACGCGCCATGAAGTTCACCGTTCCCAGGCCGTCGGTGCTGGTCATGGGCTATCCGTCGAACCCCACCGCCGAAACCGTCGACCTGGCCTTTTACGAACGCGTCGTCGCCTTTGCCCGCAAGCACCAGATCTGGGTGCTGTCCGATCTCGCCTATTCGGAAATCTATTTCGACGGACAACCGACGCCGTCGATCCTGCAAGTTCCCGGCGCCAAGGACATCGCGGTCGAATTCACCTCGATGAGCAAGACCTATTCGATGGCCGGCTGGCGCATCGGCTTCGCTGTCGGCAACAAGACGCTGATCGCCGCCCTCACCCGCGTCAAATCCTACCTCGATTATGGCGCCTTCACCCCGATCCAGGCCGCCGCCGTCGCCGCCATCAACGGCCCGCAGGACGTCGTCGACAACAACCGCGCGCTGTATCACCGCCGCCGCGACGTGCTGGTCGAATCGTTCGGCCGCGCCGGCTGGGAAATCCCGCCGCCGCGCGCCTCGATGTTCTGCTGGGCACCGCTGCCGCCGGCGCTGGCGCATATGGGCAGCCTCGAATTTTCGAAACAATTGCTCACCCATGCCGGCGTCGCGGTGGCGCCGGGCGTCGGCTATGGCGAGGACGGCGAAGGCTTTGTCCGCATCGCCATGGTCGAAAACGAACACCGCATCCGCCAGGCGGCGCGCAACATCCGCAAATATCTGCACGCGATGGGCGTCAACACGCCAGCGATGGGTGTCAACACCCCGGCGATGGGTGTCAACACCCCGGCGATGGGCGTCAACACCCCGACGAAGGCGGCAACCTAGGCTCCGGTCGCGTCGGCGCTCCGGCGACGCGACAAGGCACTCCTTCTCAGCTCACGGGCACCGCATCGCCATCGAACGCCCGCCAGGTATTGCGCCCGCCATTCTTGGCGGCGTAAAGCGCGACGTCCGCGGCCTTGTACAATTCGTCTTGCCCGGCGGCGTCGCTGGGATAGATGGCGACGCCGACGCTCGACGTAGCCTCGACGCGGGTGCCGTTGACATGGACCTGCGCCATCACATCGTCGATGATCCGCTGGCAAAAATCCGCGACCCGGTCGCTGTCGGCGGCATCGGCGATCAACACGGCAAATTCGTCGCCGCCCAGCCGCGCGACGCAATCATCCCCGACGGTCAATTCCTGCAAGCGCTGCGCCGCCGCCACCAGCAAGGCGTCGCCGACGGCATGGCCGAGTTGGTCGTTGATGTCCTTGAAACGGTCGAGATCGATCAGCACCAGCGCAAAGCGCGTCCCGTGCCGGAGCGAATAATCCATCAACCGCCGCATATCCTCGGTAAAGCGGCGGCGGTTGGCCAAGGTCGTCAATGCGTCGGAATAGGCGATTTTTTCAAGCTCGTCACGGCTGGCGTCGAGCGCCTGGGCAGCCCTGCGGTTGGCATGGGCGCTGGCCGCGATATAGGCCAATGTCCCCATCACCCCGACCGCGGCGGTAACCCATTCCAGCCCCGACAGGTTGGAATAGACTAGCATCAGCGTCACCAGCACGCCGGCCGGAATCACGGCGTTGATCGCCAGCACCGCGCGCGATCGAAAACTATAGGCTTGGGCGTGGATCAACATCGCACTGGCGATGAGGATCGCGACATATTGCAATCCCGGCCGCCCGCTCAGCCAATAAAGCAGCACGAGGAACGACCAGTTCATCGTCAGGATGGTGACGCAAGCCAAATAAACCAGCCGTTCGGCGGCATCGCCCAGCATACCGCGCAATTGCCGGCGGCTGGCGAACCAGCCCAGGCCTTCGGTCCCATAGCAGATGAACAACCACGCCGACCCGACGGTCGCTCCAAGGTTGGCGGTGACCAGCGCCGCCGCCACCAAACCGACAAGCAGCCGTTGCCACATGGTCTTGTGGCCATCGATCGCGGCCGCGTCGATGGTCGGACCGAGCCAGCGCCCGATCCACCATGTCCGTTTGTCGGATTCCCGTTCGAGCCCCATGACAACCCCATAGTCGATCGCCGGACAATCGCACAAAGCAGCTTAACGAATAGTATTGCGCTCGCTGCCCGCGCCCAAAATACACGCCGTGTTGCCAAAAAGCCGCAATCGACACGCTCGGCGCTTGCGCTTTGGCCGCGACCCCGCGAAGACGGCCCATGGTCTTGCGACGCAGGACATCGGCTGTTGACGCGCGGAGCCTCCCAATGAATTCCCCCACAAACACTGGCCCCCTTTGCATTGGCCTGGCAGGCCCCCTTCGTATTGGCCTCGCCGGCCTCGGCAATGTCGGCGCCGGCGTCGTCAAGCTGCTCGATCGCAACGCCGATCTCATCGCCCGCCGCGCCGATCGGCCGATCATCGTCACCGCCGTCTCGGCGCGTGATCGCAACCGTGATCGCGGCGCCGACCTGTCGGGCTTTGCCTGGGTCGATGACGCAACCGAGCTCGCCACCCGCGACGATGTCGATGTCGTCGTCGAGCTCGTCGGCGGCTCCGACGGCCCGGCGCTCACCCTCGCCCGCCGCACCCTCGATGCCGGCAAGGCGTTCGTCACCGCCAACAAGGCGATGCTCGCCCACCATGGCCTCGAGCTTGCGGCGCTGGCCGAAGCGAAAGGCGTCGCGCTCAAATTCGAAGCCGCGGTTGCCGGCGGCGTGCCGATCATCAAGGCGCTGCGCGAATCGATGGCCGCCAACCGCATCGCCCGCGTCTATGGCCTGCTCAACGGCACCTGCAATTACATCCTGACTCGGATGGAGGCCGAACGACTCGATTTCGACATGGTCCTCGCCGAAGCACAGGCGGCGGGCTATGCCGAGGCCGACCCGAGCTTTGACATCGACGGCATCGACACCGCCCACAAGCTGTCGATCCTCGCGGCGCTGGCCTTTGGTGCCCGAATCGATTTCGCCGCCGTCGCCACCCAAGGCATCCGCGCCGTCGAACTCGCCGACATCGACCAGGCCGCGGCACTGGGTTTCCGCATCAAGCTCGTCGGGCTGGCGGAACACGAAGACGGGGCCGACGGCACGCTGTTCCAGCGCGTCCACCCGGCGCTGGTGCCCTTCGACCACCCGCTCGCCGCCGCCGCCGGCGCGCTCAACGCCGTCGCCGCCGAAGGCGATTTCGTCGGCCGGCTGTTCTTCCAGGGCCGCGGCGCCGGCGAAGGACCGACCGCCAGCGCCGTCGTCGCCGACCTCATCGACATCGCGCGCGGCATCACCGGCCACCCGTTCGGCATGCCCGTCGCCGCGCTCACAGCGCTGCCCGCCGCCGACCCGGCCAGCCGGCGCGGCCGCTACTACCTCCGCCTCACCGTCGCCGACCGTCCCGGCGTCCTCGCCGAATTGACCGCCGCGCTGCGCGACCACGGCGTTTCGATCGAAAGCCTGATCCAGCGCGGTCATGCCGCCAGCGGCGACGCGATGGTGGTCATGGTCACCCACACCGCCGGCGAAGCCCAGGTCCTCGCCAGCCTGGCGCAGATGGAGCGCAGCGACGCGGTCACCGGGGCGCCGGTGATGATGCACATATTGGATTTTTAGAAACAAGAGTCCCTTCCCCTTCCCTCCCCCAATCAAACCCCCTACACCCCGGCGAAATCGCCGCACGGAGCCATCATGTCACGCACCACCCCAAGCTCCACACTCGACCGTATCCTCGTCCTTGAAATGGTCCGCGTCACCGAAAACGCCGCGATCGCCTGCTCGAAACTGATCGGCCGCGGCGATGAAAAAGCCGCCGACGCCGCCGCTGTCGAAGCCATGCGCGACGCCCTCAACCAGCTCGATTTCGATGGCACCGTCGTCATCGGCGAAGGCGAGCGCGACGAAGCCCCGATGCTGTTCATCGGCGAAAAGGTCGGCCGCGCGCAGGGAACCGGCCCCAAGATCGATATCGCGCTCGATCCGCTCGAAGGCACCACTATCACCGCCAAGGCCGGCCCCAACGCCCTCGCCGTCCTCGCCATTGCCGAGCAAGGCGGGCTGCTCAATGCGCCCGACGTCTATATGGAAAAGATCGCCGTCGGCCCGGGCTATCCCGCCGGCGTCATCGATCTGCGCAAGTCGCCGACGCAAAACGTCCAGAGCGTCGCCGCCGCCAAGGGCGTCGCCCCCGCCGAGCTGATGGTCTGCGTCCTCGACCGGCCGCGCCACGAAGCGCTGATCGCCGAACTGCGCGGCCTTGGCTGCGGCATCATGCTGATCCCCGATGGCGATGTCGCCGGCGTTATCGCCACCAGCAACCCCGATACCGGCATCGACATCTACATGGGCAGCGGCGGCGCCCCCGAAGGCGTCCTCGCCGCGGCGGCGCTGCGCTGCGTCGGCGGGCAGCTTCAGGGCAAGCTGATCTTCCGCAACGACGACGAACGCGCCCGCGCCCACCGCTGGGGCATCACCGATCTCGATCGCATCTATGCCCTCGAAGACCTCGCCAGCGGCGACGTGATCTTCGCTGCGACCGGCGTCACCGATGGATCGTTGCTCAAGGGCGTCAAGCGTCGCCGCGACGGCGTCATCACCACGCAATCGGTGGTCATGCGCGCCTCGTCGGGCACCATCCGCTGGGTCGATGGCGAGCACCGCGCCCATCGTCATGCGTAGCATCCGTCGTCATGCGTAGCATCCGTCGTCATGCGTAGCGAAGTCGGCCTACCCTCTCCCCCTGCGGGTGTGGGCGACTCGCCACCTTGGGCGAGCGGGGTGAGGGGTTCTTCCCTCGAACCAAAAAACCCGATTCCGAACCTCCCCGACGCCAACAAGCACGTCTTCAACGTCACCACCTCCGTCCTCGGCCAACCCTGGCGCTGGCGCGGCAACGTCATGCCCGGCGGCAACCTCGATGGCCGCGGCGCCGACGAACTCCTCCATCACCTGTTCCGCGCGCGCGGCGCCAACCCCGATGACTTCGCCCGGCTGAAGGCGCCGACACTGCGCGACTGGCTCCCCGACCCGGCGATTTTCCAGGACATGGAGCGCGCCGCCACCCGCATCGCCGACGCCATCGCCGCCAATGACGCCATCATCGTCTTTGGCGATTATGACGTCGATGGCGCCACCTCCGCCGCCGTGCTCATCCGCTATTTGCGCGCCGTCGGCGCCAATGTCGGCCATTACATCCCCGACCGCCTGCTCGAAGGCTATGGCCCATCCGCCGACGCGCTCGTCGCCCTCAAGGCCGGCGGCGCCGATCTTGTCGTCACCGTCGATTGCGGCACGCAAGGCTTCGAAGCGCTGGCCGCCGCGCGCGCCGCCGGGCTCGACGTCATCGTCGTCGATCACCACAAGGCCGCCACGGCGCTGCCGCTGGCGCTGGCGCTGGTCAACCCCAACCGGCTCGATGAAAGCCCCGAGGCCGCAGCCCATGGCCATCTTGCCGCCGTCGGTGTCGCCTTCCTGCTCGTCGTCGCGCTCAACCGGTGCTTGCGCCAGCGCGGCGCCTTCGCCGTCCGTCCCGAACCCAGACTCACCGATCTGCTCGATCTCGTCGCGCTCGGCACCGTCGCCGATGTCGTGCCGCTGACGGGCCTCAACCGCGCCTTTGTGACGCAAGGGTTGAAGGTCATGCGCGCCCGCCGCAACATCGGCCTGACGGCGCTCATCGACGTCTCCGGGCTCAGCCGGCCACCCGTCGCGCGCGATCTCGGCTTTGCGCTGGGTCCGCGCGTCAACGCCGGCGGCCGCGTCGGCAAATCCGACCTCGGCGTCCGCCTGCTGACCACCGAGGACCCGGCCGAAGCCACCGCCATCGCCCAGGAGCTTGATCGCCTCAACATCGACCGCCGCGCCATCGAGGCCGAAGTCACCGAGGACGCGCTGACCCGCGCCGATCCAGACAGCAACATGGCGGTCGCGGTGATCAGCGGCGAAGGCTGGCACCCCGGCGTCATCGGCATCGTCGCCTCGCGACTGAAGGACCGGCTGCGCCGCCCGACCATCGTCATCGCGCTCCAGGACGACGGCACCGGCAAGGGTTCCGGGCGCTCGATGCCCGGCGTCGATCTTGGCGCCGCCGTGCTCGCCGCCAGGGACGCCGGGCTGCTCATCGCCGGCGGCGGCCATGCGATGGCGGCCGGGCTGACCGTCGCCACGGCGAATCTCGATGCGCTGACGCTGTTCCTCAATGATAAGCTATCGGGCGCCGTCGACAGCGCCGCCACCGGCCGCGCCCTTGATTGCGACGCCGCGGTGGCGCCGCGCGGCATCAGCCTCGGCCTTGTCGAGACATTGGACGTCGCCGGGCCTTATGGCCAGGGCTGGTCGCAACCGCGCGTCGCCTCGGGGCCGTGGACGGCGGTGGATTGCCGCATCGTCGGCGAACATCA
>JANNJH010000525.1:0-4608 GCA_031405775.1 Sphingomonadales bacterium
TCTGGCTTCGTCCGAGCCGCTTCGCGATCCGGTCTCGTTCGCCGCGGAGCGGCGCAAGCTGCGGCCGCTCCTGCAGAGGCTGGCGGTGGCGGTTTCCGCGCGCGACGCGGACACCGCCGCGCGCGTCGGGCGCGACCGTCACCGTGCCGATCGCCGCCCCGATACCGATCTACATTGCCTATTTCACCGCCGAGCCCGATGGCCTTGGCGGCATCAGATTCTTCCCCGATGTCTATCGCCGCGACCACAGGCCACCGCTGTCGGTCGACGCCGGCAGCGACTGCAAGGCGTGACGACGACGGCATGAGCGAATGGAAACTCGGCATCATTGGCGGATCTGGGCTTTATGCTTTGGATTCGCTCGAAAATCCGCGCTGGCAGGCGGTCGATAGCCCGTGGGGGGCACCGTCCGACGCGGTGCTGACCGGGTCGATCGCCGGCGTCGATCTGGTGTTCCTGCCGCGCCATGGCCGCGGCCACCTTGTGCCGCCGCATCTGCTCAACGCCCGCGCCAATATCGACGTTTTGAAGCGGCTCGGCTGCACCGATGTGCTGGCGGTGTCGGCGGTCGGATCGCTGCGCCAGGAACTCGCTCCGGGGCAGTTCGTCGCTGTCGACCAGTTCATCGATCGCACCCGCGGGCGGCCACCCAGTTTTTTTGGAACCGGCATGGTGGCGCATGTGCCGATGGCCGATCCGGTGTGTCCGCGGTTGACGGCGATGGCGGCGGCGGCGGCGCGGGCGGCCGGGGCGGTGGTGCATGGCGGCGCGACCTATCTGGCGATGGAAGGCCCGCAATTTTCGACCCGCGCCGAAAGCCGGATGTACCAGAGCTGGGGTTGCGACGTCATCGGCATGACGGCGATGCCCGAGGCGAGACTGGCGCGCGAGGCGGAGCTGCCCTATGCGCTGCTGGCGATGGTAACCGATTATGATTGCTGGAAAGAAGGCTGCGACGTCGATGTCGCCGAGATCTTGGCGGTGATGGGCGCCAATGCCGCGGTGGCGCGCGCCGCAGTGGTCGAACTGGTGCGGGCGCTGCCGGAAACGCGCGGCGCATCGCCGATCGACACGGTGCTCGACACCGCGCTGATCACCGATGTGGCGGTGCGGGGTGCGGGGCTGCCCGGGCTCGACGCGGTGATGCGGCGGGTGCTGGGCGGGGCGTGACGGGGTGATTCGCAGGCCGTGCACGCGGCGCCGCCGGTGTGCCGCGCGGGCTGTCGCGAGGTGCGGCAACGCCGGAGCGCCGCGACGCGCGTCCGCTCCGCGACGTGAGGTCGCATCCGCTCCGCGACGGAGGTCGCATCCGCTCCGGCGCGGAAGGTTACTAAGGTTAGTCGCTCACGCTCTTGCCCGGTTTCGCGGGCGGCGCGGCGCGAAATCGTGCTTCGGCGATGTCAAAGAGCGTCCAACGCGCCATATTAACCGATTTGGATTGTTTGTCAAGTTCGGAGCCGAACTCCAGGGAGGCGGGCGAGGGTGTGCCGCGACTTGCCGGAGGAAAGAACACCCTCACCCGGGCCGCCGCAAGCGCGGCGTCTCTCGCCTCTCCCCTCAAGGGAGAGGGGCGTATTGGCGCCGCATTCCAGCGTCCGTGCAATAGTGTCGCCGAATTCTGGTGCCGGCATATTGTCGCAACTTCAACGTCCCCGAATTCTCGCCAAATTCCCGTGGTCAGTCTTGCGCTCCTGATTGTTACGCCATAGAAAAAATTAATGTTGGCTTTCGATCGAACACTCAAATCCTGGCTGCCTTTCTATGTGGCCTATGTCCTGCTGGCGTTGCTGGCCGCCAGCGCGATCGCCTTTACCTTTCGGCATATCACTGCCGAGAAATGGGTGACCCGTGCAATGGTGGTCACCCACCGGATTGCCCTACTCGATTCGCTCATCACGCATGCTGAAACCGCGCAACGCGATTATCTGATGACCGGCCTTGTCGAAAATCTGGCGCCCTATGAGGCCGCCGTGCAGGAGATGCCAGCAGCATTGGCGACCGTAAGACGCCTGACGTCCGACAACCCGGCCCAGAAAAAACCTCTGCTTGCCCTGGAAAAGTCTCTCGGTGCCAAGGTCGCCCATTTGCAAAACTCGATCGAACTGCACAAGGCTGGCAGGCCGGATGCTGGCTTGAAGCTGGTCAATCAACGCCGCGCCGTGGCGGAAATAGCGTCTATCCGCCGGCTTGTCGCGTCGATGGCGACAGAGGAGCATCGTCGCCACTTAGTTCGGGCCGAAAAGGCGAAACAGCACGACAGGATTGCACTGGCGGTACTGGTTGCCAGCCTTTTGATGATGATCGCGCTGACGCTGATGTTGGAGCGTGACTATCGGCGTCGACTGGTCGTCCTCAACAAACGTCTGGCAAGCAAGGTCGAGACGTTGCAGGCTGATCTGTTCCACGTCGCCCGGTTGCGCGCCATGGACACCATGGCCTCGACACTGGCGCACGAACTCAACCAGCCGATCACCGCCGTGCTGAACTATGTCGAGGCGGTGAACGACATGCTTGTCGCGCCCGATCCTGACGAACTGCCGATGATCCGCGGGGCTTTGGAGGATGCCGCGGCCGAAGCGGTGCGCGCCGCGGGAATTATCCGCCGGGTGCGAAGTTTCGTGACGCGCGGCGATGCTGAAAAGACCATCGAGGACCTGCCCGAGCTTGTCAAAGCGGCCGCGGACCTTGGCCTCGTCGACGCCGATGAGAAAGGCATCACCGTGAGCGTCGATCTCGATCCCGCCGCATCCCGGGTGTTCGTCGGCAAGGTGGAAATCCAGCAGGTGCTCATCAATCTCATCCGCAATGCGGTCGAGGCCATGGAGACCTCTGCCGAGCGGCATCTGTCAATCATGACCAGGGTCATATCGCCAAGCCTGGTGACGGTGTCGGTTATCGATACCGGGCCCGGCGTCCCGGCCGAGGTCGCCGATCAACTGTTCAAGGCCTTTGTCACCACCAAGCCCGACGGCATGGGCCTTGGCCTGTCGATCTGCCGCACCATCATCGAGGCCAATGGCGGACGCATCTGGCTCGAAACATCCAGGGGTGGCGGCTCGGCGTTTCATTTTACGCTCGTCAGCGCACCAGAGGAATCCGATCACGACTAGGCGCATGGTCCATATCGTCGAAGATCAGGATGCGATCCGGCGCTCGACCGGGTTCCTGCTGGAGATGCTTGGCTATGGTGTCGCCACCTACGCCAGTGGCATCGCCTTCCTCGATCAAGTCCATGACGCTTGGCCGGGCTGCATCCTGCTCGACATGCGTATGCCGGTAATGGGCGGCCTTGAAGTGCAACGCAGGCTTATTGAACAAGGCGTCACCATGCCCCTCGTCATGTTCAGCGCCAATGGCGACGTTCATTCCTGCATCAAGGCGATGAGGGCGGGCGCCATTGATTTCATCGCCAAGCCGTTTGGAAAGGCCATATTGATCAACGCCATTACCGCGGCATTCGAACAGTTTGACGGCAACGGCGACCGCGCCACCCGCGCGGCCAATGCAGCTATCCTGCTCAAGCGACTTGGCGGCGACGAGCAGCTGGTGCTGGCCCGCCTCGTGCAGGGGCTGAGCAACCGGGAAACCGCCGACGCGCTGGGCATTTCGCTGGTTCGAGTGGAAGTCCAGCGCGCCGAATTGCTGGCGAAGCTCGGCGTCACCACCCTGGCCCAAGCGCTCCGAATCGTTTTTTCCGCTGATCCCGTGACTGGCGCCGTGACTGGCCCCGCGCCAGACGCCATGACCGAGCCGCCGGTGCCCCGGCTTCCAAAACCCGGCCGAGCGCCGCGACGACGCGCCGCCAAGCGCCTGCCGCCGGGTTTCCTGTAAGCGCGCCGGCGGGACGGGAGCAAACATGCGGCGGGTGGTGATCGATACGGCGGCGGGGCCACGGGCGGCGCTTGCCTGGGATGCTGCCCCGGCCGGTGCGCCGTGGCTGCATTTCGCCCATGCGACGGGAATGCATGCCGGGCTTTACGCGCGGCTGCTGGCGCCGCTCGCCGACCGATTTCGCATCATCGCCAGCGATGCAAGAGGCCATGGCCGGACGGCGGCGTTGATGCCGGGCGATCCGCCGGGCGAGCGGGTGGAATGGGACGTCTTTGCCGCCGACCTGTTGGCGATTGTCGATACGGTCGATCCGGCAGCGCCGTGGCTGCTCGCCGGGCATTCGTTTGGCGGCACGGTGTCGTTGCTGGCGGCGGCGGCGCGACCCGACCGGGTGGCGGGGCTGGTGCTGCTCGATCCACCGTTCGTTCCGTTTGAAACGGCGCGGGCGGCGGCGGCGACCGTGCCGCCCAACCCGTTGGCCGACAAGGCCGGGCGGCGGCGGGCGGATTTTCCCGATACGGCGACGGCGCGCGCCGCCTTTGCCGGCCGCGGCGTTTTCGCCAACTGGAGCGATGCCGATCTCGATGCCTATCTGGCGGATGGCCTGCGCGCGACCGCTGATGGCGTGCGTGATGGCGACACGCCCAAGGGCGTGACGCTTGCCTGTTCGCCGGCGTGGGAGGCGGCGATTTTTCGCGGCGTGTCGCCGCGGTTTGAAGCGTCGCTGGCGCGGCTCGATCGGCCGTTCGCGGTGCTGGCGGCCGAGATCGGATCGAC
>JANNJH010000526.1:0-11260 GCA_031405775.1 Sphingomonadales bacterium
GACCTGCTCGGCCAAGCATCTGCCGGGCTTTGTCGCCAACGCCGACGCCATCAAGGCGCATGGCGTCGATGAAATCGTCTGCCTGGCGGTCAATGATGCCTTTGTCATGGGCGCCTGGGGCAAATCGGCCGACGTCGGCGACAAGGTGACGATGGCCGCCGATGGCAGCGCCGATTTCACCAAGGCGCTTGGCCTTACGATGGACGCCAGCAAGTTCGGCATGGGCACCCGCGGTCAACGCTTCTCGATGCTGGTCAAGGACGGCGTCGTCGCCAAGCTCAACGTCGAGGATCCGGGCGCTTTTGCGGTGTCGTCGGCCGAACACATGATGGGCCAGCTCAAATAAGCTTTGCTGATCGGACCGGACCGATGGCCGTCACCCGCCGCAACCTGTTGATCGCTGCCGGCGTCGGCGGCGGACTGGCCATCGGCTGGGCCGTCTGGCCGCGCCGCTATGGCCTCAACTGGACGGCGGGTGAAGGCGAACATGTCATCAACGCCTTTATCAAGATCGGCGTCGATGGCCGCGTCACCGTCGCCGTTCCGCAAGCCGAAATGGGCCAGGGCATCTGGTCCGGCCTCGCCCAGATCGTCGCCGATGAACTCGGCGCCGACTGGCGGGCGGTCGGCGTCGAACCGGCGCCGCTGGGGCCGGATTACGCCAACCGCGGCGCGATGATCGACCAGGTCGCGCAAATGTCCGAGACCATGCGCGGCATCGCCACCTGGGCAGGCGGACGCCTGGTCGAATATTTCGATCTCCAGATGACCGGCGGTAGTACTTCGGTGCGCGGCTTCGAAGCACCGCTGCGCCATGCCGGCGCCGCGGCGCGCGAAATGCTGTGCCGCGTCGCCGCCCGGCGCTGGGATGTCGACTGGGAAGCGTGCGACACGAGGGACGGCTTTGTCGTCCACAAGGCCAACCGCCTGGCCTTTGCCGATCTCGCCAGCGACGCCCGGATCGAGGATGCGCCGTCGGAGCCCCGGTTGCGCGTAACGCCGCTATTGTCGGGCAAGCCATTGCTGCGGCTCGATATCCCGTCGAAAACCGATGGCAGCGCGCGTTTTGGCGCCGATGTCCGCCTTCCCGGCATGATGTACGCCGCCATCCGCCAAGGCCCGATCGGCGCGACGCGCAAAAGCATCGACACGTCATCGCTTCCCGCCGGCGCGCGCCTCGTCGCCGCAGCGGATTTCGTCGCCGTCGTCGCCGATGGCTGGTACGCGGCGAAAACCGCGCTCGACACCGTCAAGACCAGCTATGCCGCCGCCACCAACCCCGCCGGGCCGTGGCTCGAGGCCGGGATCAAGGCGGCGCTCGACGCCCCCGGCAAGCAGGTCCGCGATGACGGCAACGTCGGCAGGGTTTTCGAAAGCGGTGGCGATATCGCCGGGGCCGCAAGCGGCGGCAAGATCGCCGGGGCCGCAAGCGGCGGCTATATCATCGCCGATTACACGCTGCCGTTCCTCGCCCATGCCTGTCTTGAACCGATGACCGCGACGGCGCGCTTCGAAGCCGGCAAATGCGAGGTCTGGGTCCCGACCCAATCGGCGACGCTGGCGAACTGGGCCGTCGCCCGCGCCCTCGATATCGCGCAAACCGATGTCACCATCTTCCCGACGCTGCTCGGCGGCGGATTTGGCCGCAAGGTCGAAACCGATGCCGCCGTCCAGGCCGCGATTATCGCCAAGGCCGTCGCCCGCCCGGTCCAGCTGATCTGGAGCCGCGAAGAAGATTTCGCCCATGACATGTGGCGCCCCGCCGTCGCGGCGCGGCTGCGCGGCGCCGCCGATGCGTCGGGCGTCACCGCCTGGGATGCGATCATCGCCGCGCCCGACATCGGCGCAAGCTTCATGGGCCGCAACATTCCAGCGTTAGCAAGCAGTCCGTCGGCCAGCGCCAGCGCCATCGAAGGCTCGGTGTATCTCCCCTATGCCATCGACAATATCCGCGTCGTCCACGCCCTTGCCGATGGCACTGTGCCGCTGGGTTTCTGGCGCTCGGTCGGCCACAGCTTCTCGGGCTTCATCACCGAAAGCTTCGTCGACGAACTCGCCGCCGCCGCCAAGGTCGATCCCGGCGCCTTCCGCCTCGCCATGCTCAAGGACAAGCCGCGCCACGCCGCCGTGCTCCGCGCCGTACTGAAGGCCGGCGGGCCGTTGGGCCAGATCGCCCCCGGCGTCGGGCGCGGCGTCGCCATGGTCGAATCGTTCGGCACCATCGTCGCCCAGGTCGCCGAAGTCGAACTCGTCGAGGGCGAGCCGCCGCGCGTCACCAATGTCTGGGCGGCGGTCGATTGCGGCCGCGTCATCAACCCCGACAGCGTCCGCGCCCAGATCGAAAGCGGCATCATCTTCGGCCTCACCGCGGCGTTGCACGGCCGCGTCGACTTCGCCAATGGCGAGGCAAGGCAGTCGAATTTCGACAGTTATCCGTTGCTGTCGATGGCCGAAGCGCCGCGCATCGCGGTCATGCTGATCGCGTCGAACCAGGCCCCCGGCGGCGTCGGCGAGCCCGGCACCCCGCCGATCGCCGCCGCCGTCGCCAACGCCATCTTCGCGGCGGGGGGCGGTCGCCGCCGCGACTTGCCGCTTGGCCGGGCGGCATGAGCGGCGCAATTATCGCCCCGATTCCCGAGGCATCGACGCAGCGCCCCGACAACCACCCGGCGGCGCGGGTCGGCCGGATCGGCGTGCTGCTGGTCAACCTCGGGTCGCCCGATGCCCCCGATGCGGCGTCGGTCAAACGCTTCCTCGGCGAGTTCCTGTCCGACCGCCGTGTCATCGAAATCCCGGCGTTCATCTGGCAACCGATCCTGCGGCTGATCATCCTCAATATCCGGCCGCGCACCACGGCGGCGAACTATGCCAAGGTCTGGACCCCCGATGGTTCGCCGATCACCGCGATTACCCGGGCGCAGGCCGCGGCCTTGCAGGGGGCGTTCGGGCCGCGCGTCAGCGTCGATTGGGCGATGCGCTATGGCACGCGTTCGATCGCCGAGCGCCTGAAGGCGTTGCAGGACGAGGGCTGCGACCGTATCGTCGTCGCGCCGCTTTATCCGCAATATTCGGCCGCGACCAACGCCTCGGTCGTCGATGCCGCCAATGCCGCGATCGCGGCGCTGCGCCGGCAACCGGCGCTGCGCACGCTGCCGCCGTATTTCGACAATCCCGACCATATCGCCGCGCTGGCGCAAAGCGTCCGCGACGGACTGAAGGCGCTTGATTTCGTCCCCGAACTGCTCGTCGCCAGCTTCCACGGCATGCCGCGGCGCACGCTCGATCTCGGCGATCCCTATCATTGCCAATGCCTCAAGACCGGCCGCCTGCTCGGGCAAGCGCTGGAGATGCCGGTGAAAGTCAGCTTCCAGTCGCGTTTCGGCCGCGCCGAATGGCTGCGCCCCTATACCGACGCAGTGCTCGAAACGCTGCCGGGCGAAGGCACGCGGCGCATCGCTATTGTCTGCCCGGGCTTTGCGGCGGATTGCCTCGAAACGCTGGAGGAAGTCGCGCTTGAGGGCCGCGATCGCTTCATCGCGCATGGCGGCACGCACTTCGCTTATTTGCCGTGTCTCAATGCGACGCCCACCGGCGTCGAAATGTTGCGCGTTTTACTGGCGCGGGAGCTTGCGGGTTGGGTCGAAACACCGCTAGGGTGATGGCTGCCCCGGGCCAACCGGGCGCCTTGGTTTTGGGGAATTCGTCATGGCACGGGTAGCGATCGTAACCGGCGGCACACGCGGCATCGGCGAAGCGGTCAGCCTTGCCCTGACAGCGGAGGGCGTCAGCGTCGCTGCCAATTATGGCGGCGACGACGCCAAGGCCGCCGCCTTCACCAAAAGCACCGGCATCCCGGTCTTCAAATGGGATGTCGGCGATCACCAGGCCTGCCTCGATGGCGTCGCCGCCGTCGAAGCGGCGCTGGGGCCGGTCGATATCATCGTCAACAACGCCGGCATCACCCGCGACACCACGCTGATGCGGATGTCCTTTGAACAATGGGACGAAGTCATCCGGGTCGATCTGGGCGGCTGCTTCAACATGGCCAATGCGGTGTTCACTGGCATGAAGTCACGCGGCTTTGGCCGCATCGTCAACATCGGTTAGGTCAACGGCCAGGCCGGGCAATATGGCCAGGTCAATTATGCCGCCGCCAAGTCCGGCATCCACGGCTTCACCAAGGCGCTGGCGCTCGAAGGCGCGCGCTTTGGCATCACCGTCAACGCCATCGCGCCGGGTTATATCGACACCGACATGGTCGCCGCCGTGCCGGCCGACGTGCTCGAAAAGATCGTCTCCAGGATTCCCATCGGCCGGCTCGGCCAGGCGCACGAGATCGCCCGCGGCGTCGCCTTTTTCTGCTCCGAGGACGCCGGCTTCGCCACCGGCTCGACGATGAGCATCAACGGCGGCCAGCACATGTATTGACGCGTGGGGAAGGGGGGGTGACGCAAAAACATTCCCTCACCATCGCCGGTCACGCCACTTCGCTGACGCTGGAGGCGGTTTTCTGGGAAGCGCTCAGGGCCGCCGCCGAGGCAGACGGCAAACCGCTGGCGGCGCTCGTCGCCGAAATCGACGAAGCGCGGACGACGAACCTGTCGAGCGCCATCCGCGTCTGGCTGTTCGAACGCGCCCGCGCGCAATCGCGTTAGAAACGCGCCTGCGCGCGGGCGCGTTAGCCTCGCGTCACCGCCGCCTGGTCACCGTCAACCGCGCCAGCGGGTGGCTTGCGGCGCGGTTCGGAACCCAGCCGCCGACGCCGCGCGCGACCAGCGCCCAGCGGATCGACGTGAACAGCGGGATCATCGGCGGCCCGGCCAACAGCGCCGCCTCGGCGCGCGCCAGCAGCGCGTCGCGGGCCTCCGGCGGCGCCCGCAGCGCGGCATCGAGCAGGGCATCGGCGGCGGCGTTGCAATGCGGCCCGGCCCGGCACCGCCAGCGCGCCAGCAAGGCCGCGGCATCGGCCACCGGCAGGCTGGCCTCGGTCAACGCCAGGTCGAATTCGCCGCGCGCCACCAGCCGCTCGATATCGGCGACGCCGATCTCGCTAACCGCCAGCCCGACGCCGAGCTGCGCCCATTCGGCCGCCACCGATTCGGCGACGCTGCGATGGTCGCGCCCCGGCGGCAACAGCAGCACCAGTCGCAACGGTCGCGCGGCGCTCCACCCGGCGGCGGCGAGCAGGCGCTGGGCTTCGGCACGCCGCGCGGTGATATCGAACCGCATCCAGTCCGCTCCGGTCGGTGTCGCTGTCGCAGCGGCGTCTCCGGTCGCAGCGGCGGGGCCCCCATTGCCCTGATCCGGTGTCGGGGTGCTCCGCGTCGCGCCGTCACCCGCGGGGCGCGCGACACCTGCCATACGCGCGGGGCGCGCGACACCGGCCATCAGCGATGGCGGCAACAGGCCTTCGACCGGAACCATCGCATTGATGCCGAAGCGCCCCGCCAAGGCCCGGCGATCGACCGCCAGCGCCAGCGCCAGGCGCACTCGCGGGTCGGCCAACGGCCCACGCAAGCCATTGGTAACATAGCCATAAACCCCCCACAACGGATCGATCCGCAAGGCGTCGGGGCGCGCCCCGGTGCGGGCATCGCCCAACCCCGCCAGCCCTTCGCCGATGACGATGTCGGTGTCACCGCGGGCAAAGGCGGTCACCGCCGCGGCGCTGTTGGCCGTCGTCGTGACGCTGATCTCCGCCGGTCGCTGGTCGGGCGCGGCGATCAGGCCACGGCGCGTCAAGCGGCGGTTTTCAACGGGTCCGCTGGCATCATAGGCCGCGAGCGTTGCCGGCGACTTGCCGGCCACCAACGTTGCCGGCGACTTGCCGGCGCGGGTGATGGCCAGCCCGGGCTGGGCCAGCCAACCGAGCAGCAGCGGCGACGCCGCCTCCAGCCGCAGTTCGACGACGCGCGGGATCGGCGCCAGCACCCCCAGCCGCGTCACCGGCGCCCGCCCGGCGACCACCGCCGGCGCGCCGGCCAGCCCGGAAAACGCCATCGCCGATTCGCGCCGGGTGGCGGCGCGGCGAAGCGCGGTGACGACGTCGTTCGATTCCAACGCCTTGCCGTCGCTCCATTTCACCGGCCGCAGCCGCAGGATCAGGCTGCGGCCGTCATCGACAAAGCGCCAGCTTGTCGCCAGCCCGGCGACGATCTGCCCGGCGCCGTCGCGGGCAATCAGCGTCGGCTGCGTCGCTTCGGCCTCCAGCCGCGTCGACAGGCTGTCGGCGCGACCGGCATCGCCGACGACGGTCACCGTCAGCCGCGCGCCCTCGGGCTTCGAATTGCCGCAGCCGGCGAGCGCCAGCGCCAGCGCCGTAACCAGCAATCGGTTTCGAACCATCATGTCCCGCCTTCTAGACCCTCTTTGCGCCTGAAAACCAGAGCTTCCTTGCCGGTTGCGGCGCGCAAGGCTAAGCCGATGCCATGCTGTCCTCCGCCGCTCCCGACGTCATTGCCTTGATCGGCAACACGCCGCTGGTCACCCTCAAGGGCCCCAGCCTCGAGACCGGCTGCACCATCCTTGGCAAGGCTGAGTTTCTCAATCCCGGCGGCAGCGTCAAGGACCGTGCCGCGCTCGGCATCATCGAGGACGCCGAAGCCCGCGGCCTGCTGCATCCCGGCGGCATCATCGTCGAAGGCACCGCCGGCAACACCGGCATCGGCCTCGCCGTCGTCGCCAGCGCCCGCGGCTACAAGACCATCATCGTCATGCCCGAAACCCAAAGCCGCGAGAAACAGGACACATTGCGCGCGCTCGGCGCCGAACTCGTGCTGGTGCCGGCGGCGGCCTATTCGAACCCGGGGCATTACGTCCACACCTCGCGCCGCATCGCCGGGGAAACCCCCGGCGCCGTCTGGGCCAACCAGTTCGACAATATCGCCAACCGCATGGCCCATATCAGGACGACGGCGCCCGAGATCTGGGCGCAGACCGGCGGCACCGTCACCGGCTTCACCTGCGCCGTCGGGACGGGCGGCACATTGGCCGGCGTCGCGATGGGGCTTCGCGCCGAAAACCCCGATATCACCATCGCGCTTACGGATCCCGAAGGCGCCGCGTTATACAACTGGTTCGCGCATGGCGAGCTCAGCGGCGTCGGCAACAGCGTTGCCGAAGGCATCGGCCAAAGTCGCATCACCGCCAACCTCGAAGGGCTTGCGGTCGATACGCAGTTCCGCGTCGCCGATGCCGAAGGGTTGCACTGGATTCGTCGCCTGAATGCCGAGGAAGGGCTTTGCCTCGGCCTGTCGTCGGGAATCAACGTCGCCGGCGCCGTCCGCCTGGCCCGACATATGGGGCCTGGAAACGTCATCGTGACGATATTATGTGATAGTGGGCTGCGTTATCTTTCAACGATCTACAACCCGGAATGGCTGGCAGCCAAGGGCTTTGCTGCGACAATCTGACCGCGCGCTCGACACGGCGCGAATTCGTCCCTATATATACGTAATAACGCGTAACGTTTCGCGAGGTTCCGGGCCGGCAACCGCCAACCCGCGACATCGCGCCGCCCTGACAACGACGATGGGTGGACCGACGAGAAGCGAGGTTCCGATGTCACTGCTGCAACGCAAGTTCGACGCAACGCCATCCTCGCCGGGCACGCCCGGAGGCGCCGCTGCATGGGCCGCGGGCAAGCTGACCCGGGTCGCTGCGGCGCAGCGTATCCGCCTCGGCGTGACCGGGCTCGCCGCGATCTTCCTCCTCCTCGTCGTCATTGCCGCCGCCGGGCTGCGACCGGGGCAATCGCCGACGGCGCAGGATACGCTTGGCGAACCGCTCGCCGTGCTCGGTGTCGCGCCGGGGGCCGGCGCCGCCGCGCTGGCGCGTGATGCCGGGCCCAAGCCGCCGGTGGTTCGCCCGCGGACCTGACGCTGTCGCTGACGTGCGGCGCTGGCGCCTGTCGCCGACGCGATCGCGGCGCTGGCCATTCGCCTTCTCCACAAAATTGCCGAATCGTCAAAACGCACGGCGTTCGCGGCCGATTCGTCCCGGCGTTCAGGGAATTTCTCCGCGACTTTGCCACAGACTTGTCCACAGGCCGATACATCCAGATCAAAACCGGAACGGATCAAGAATTTTTGGCTGTTCCCCATGGATATCCCCAGGAATCGCGCCGTTAACCCATGATTACCCATTGAGGACCACGTTATCCCATGATACGTCTTGTCCACAATGCGGGCGGAAACGTCGCTGCGTGGTCGGGTTGAAGCGTAGGGCCGGGTTCGCCGGCAACGTCTGAAGCCAGATCGCCCGTCCGCATTGCTGGGGGCAAACGGGTGACGGCTGATTTCTTCCATGGCTATGCGCTCAACGTGGTCGACACGAAGAGCCGGCTGTCGATTCCGGCCGAGTTCCGCGACGTCATCGCCGCGCGCTCCGACAGCAAGGATCTCTACCTCGGCCCGGCGCCGGGGATCGACTGCCTGCTCGGCTATGACAAGTCGCACGCCGCCAAGCTCCAGGCCCGGCTCGACGCCCGCGACGTCGACGAGGATACCGCCGAGGGCGCCTTGCGTTCGACCTTCCTGTTCGGCTCGGTGGTGCCGCTCAAGATCGACGACGCCGGCCGCATCGTGCTCACCGCCGGCATCAAGGATCTTGGCGATATCACCAGCCACGCCTGGTTTGTCGCCGGCGGCAACTGGTTCCAGGTCTGGAACCCCTATCGCTACCTCGAACAGGCCGGCATCGACGCGCGGATGTTCCGCATCCTGCGGCGCGAAATGGAGGCCAAGGGCCTGCCGGCAACCGAGCCGGCGCGATGAAATCGTCGCAAACTTTTGGGCCGCACACCCCGGTCCTGCTTGCCGAAACCATGGCGGCGCTGGCGCTGAGGCCCGGTGAAACCTATGTCGATGCGACACTGGGCGCCGGCGGCTATCTGCGCGCCGCGCTGGGTTTCGGCATCGCGCGCGCCATCGGCTTCGATCGTGACGCCACCGCCATCGCGCTCGCCACCGACCTTGCCAGCCGCGACGATGTCATCCTGATCAACCGCCCCTTCGCCGAAATGGCCGCCGGGCTTGCCGCGCACGACATCGCCGCGGTCGACGCCATCGCCTTCGATATCGGCGTTTCGTCGATGCAGATCGACCAGCCGGAGCGCGGATTCTCCTTCCAGTCCGACGGTCCGCTCGACATGCGGATGGGGCAGGACGGCATGACCGCCGCCGATTTCATCAATGCGGCGACCGAAGCCGAAATCGCCGATGTGCTGTTCCAGCTTGGCGACGAGCCCGGTGCCCGCCGCATCGCCCGCGCCATCGTCAATGATCGCCCGCTGACCCGCACGTCGGAACTCGCCCGCCTGGTGCGTTCGGTGCTCGGCCATCAGCCGGGGGGCAAGGACGCCGCCACCCGCAGCTTCCAGGCGCTGCGCATCCATGTCAACGACGAACTCGGGCAGCTCGATGCCGGGCTCGAAGCCGCCGAGCGCCTGTTGCGTCCCGGCGGCCGGCTTGCCGTCGTCAGCTTCCATTCGGCCGAGGACCGCCGCGTCAAGCTGTTCCTGCGCGACCGTTCGGGCGGCGCCCCCGCCGGATCGCGTCATCTGCCCGCCGCGCAGGCACCGCGCGCCGCCAGCTTCGAACGCCCGGCGCGCGCCATCCGCGCTTCCGAGGCCGAAATCGCCGCCAACCCGCGCGCCCGTTCCGCGACGCTGCGCGCCGCTGTTCGCACCAACGCTGCTGCCTGGCCGTCACGGCTGGGGTCGTCGGCGTCGCCCCTGCTCGCGAGGTCAGCATGAGGAATTATGCCGGGTCGGCGCTGATGCTGATCGTCACCGTGGTGGCCGCGGTCGGTTGCTACACGATCAACCTCCAGGTGTCGGGCGAACGCGCCGCGGTCGAAGCGCTGCGCAACCGGCTGGTTGCCGACGCCCGCGACATCCGCGACCTCCAGGCGGAACTGCGCACCCGCGCCCGCTTCCCCGAGATGCAGCGCTGGAACGACAGCGTCTTCCAGATGTCGGCACCCGCCGCCGGCCAGTTCCTGCGCTCGCCTGTCCAGCTTGCCAGCTTTGGCGCGGCGCCGGCGCCGGCACCAGCCCAGCCGGCTGTCGTCTATGCCGTCACCGCGCCCGCCGTGGTCGCGCCGCCGCCGGCGACTGTCGTGCAGGCGGCATATCGCCCGGCGGCGGAACCCGCTGCTCCGGCAGCGCCCGAAATGGCGCGCCTGATCCGCGCCGGCTACACCGTTGCCCGCCGCGCCGCGCCGCTCGGTGACGCGGCCCCCGCCGCAATGCTGATGGTCGCGCCGGCGCCCTTTCGTGTCGCTGCACCCGTCGCCGAGCCGGCAGCAAAGCCCAGCGCGCGCCGCGTCGAGCCGTCCAGCGCGCCCCGCGTCGAGAAGTCCAGCGCGCTCCGCATCGCAACATCCAGCGCGCTCCGCATCGCAATGCTCGACACGCCCCGCGTCGCGCCGCGCGCGGCATTGCTGACGTCGCGCGTCACAACGTCCGCCTTCGCAAGAACCGCCGCGACGCCGCCGGCGGTCAAATCCCAAGCGCCCGCCGAAGCGACCAGGGGTCCGGTTGACCTGCTGCCGCAAGGGGTGCAGTGACCGCGACGTGGCAGGCCCGATGATCCTTGGCGCCGGCAGGTCGGTTGCTTTGCCCTCGGGCAGCGGTGCGGGAAAGCTGCCCTCCGGCAGCGGTGCCGCTTCGCTCTCCGGCAGCGGTGCCGGCAGGCCGCTCCTCGGGCAACGCCAGGAATCGCAACGCCTGGCGCGCCAACGGCTGGTCGTCTTGCTGCTGATGTTCCTCGCCGTGCCGATCATCCTGGCGCTGCGCCTTACCGACCTCGCGGTTTTCGAGGCCAGGCCGGTCGCCAGCCGCGCCATTGCCAGCGCCGCGCCGCCGCGCGCCGATATCGTCGACCGCAACGGCGTCGAGCTGGCGCGCACCTTCGAAGCCTATGCGATCTCGGTCGAACCGCGCAAACTTGCGGGCGACCCGGCCCAGCTCGCACACCGCATCAATGCCATCCTCACCGACAAGACCGAAGCCGAAATCCTCGCCGAACTCACCCACAAGGGCCAGTTCCGCTATATCTCGCGCCGGGTGCTGCCGTCGGAGGCCAAGCGCATCAACGACCTTGGCGAGCCGGCGCTTCATCGTCAGTGCCGTCACCGCCAGCCAGACGGTTCCTGCGGCGCAGGCTTGCGCAAGCGCGATCCAGCGCGGCGCTTGGTTCCTCGATTTCAACTCGGCATCGCCGGGCGCAAAGCAGCGCGCCGGCGCACTCATCGATGC
>JANNJH010000527.1:0-1128 GCA_031405775.1 Sphingomonadales bacterium
GCCGGGACCGCCGCCCACTGGCGGCCAGCCCGGAACGCCGCCCACTGGCGGCCAGCCCGGAACGCCGCCCACTGGCGGCCAGCCCGGAACGCCGCCCACTGGCGGCCAGCCCGGAACGCCGCGCCGCGTTCGCGTCAGCACATCAAGGCAGGCCATCCGCACCGCGACGCCCATCTCGACCTGCTCGGTGACGGCGGAGCGCACGATATCATCGGCGATGCGGCCATCGATCTCGACACCGCGATTCATCGGGCCGGGGTGCATGACCAGCACATCGGGGGCGGCATGGCGCAGGCGCGCCTCGGTCAGCCCGAAGAAGCGGAAATATTCACGCGTCGACGGCACATAGGCGCCGTCCATGCGCTCGGTTTGCAGCCGCAGCATCATGACGACATCGACGCCCTTCAGCCCTTCGTCCATGTTGGTGAAACAATCGACGCCCAATTGATCGACATTCGGCGGCAGCAGCGTCGGCGGCGCGACGACGCGGACCTTGGCGCCCAGCGACGCGAGAATCTGGAAATTCGACCGCGCCACCCGCGAATGCAGGATATCGCCGCAGATGGCGACGGTCAGCCCTTCGATGCGGCCCTTGCGACGGCGGATGGTCAGCGCGTCGAGCAGCGCCTGCGTCGGGTGTTCGTGGCGGCCATCGCCGGCATTGAGCACCGGGCAATCGAGCTTTTCGGCGATGAGCTGCACCGCGCCGGACGAGCCGTGGCGGATGACGATGACATCGGGGTGCATGGCGTTGAGGGTCAGCGCCGTATCGAGCAGCGTCTCGCCCTTTTTCACCGACGATCCCGCAACGCCGAGGTTGACGACATCGGCGCCAAGCCGCTTGCCGGCGATTTCGAAGCTGAGCAGCGTCCGCGTGCTGTTCTCGAAAAACGCGTTGATCTGGGTCAGCCCGGCGAGGCGATTGTCGTGCTTGGCCTTTCCGCGGTTGAGCTCGACCCATTGTTCGGCTTCATCGAGCAGGAACAGCATCTCCCACGGCTTTAGCGACGACAGGCCGAGCAGATGCGAATGCGGGAATGGGTGCGCGCCGGCGGTGATGGCTGGGTGCGGCGGGTTCGGCATGGCGATGCGTTTAGCGGGGTTACGTGTGCAAGGGCAAGCCGCAGT
>JANNJH010000528.1:0-2454 GCA_031405775.1 Sphingomonadales bacterium
CACCCCCGCCGCTGCGCGGCGGACCCACCCCGCGGAGGGGGAGGGATGTTCTTCTCTTTTACCTCCCCCATCAGCGGGGAGGGTGGCGCCGCAGGCGCCGGGTGGGGGAAGTCAAACCGGTCTCCTCGCCTAACCCACCACCCGCGCCGCCTATGGCCGCCTGTGCCGGTTGCTCTCGGCCGGGCAGCGGCGGGCGAGGAAAGGCGAATGCCTTCTCACCCTCGATGACGTCTGCGAGTTCGCCGAGGGCATGATCTTCGCGCTTCTGCCCGACAGTGCGGCCCATCTCGAAACCGTCCGTGAACGGATCAAGGCGCCGCTCTATCTGGCGGTGAACCGCCGCTATGGCGCGGACGACCGGGCCCGTCTCAACCGGCTGGCGGAAATGGCGCACCGGACCAGAACGCCGTTGCTTGCCACCAATGACGTGCTCTATCACCATCCGTCGCGGCGCGAATTGCAGGATGTGGTGACCGCGATCCGCGAGGGCGTCACCGTGGCGCAAGCGGGCTTCCGCCTCGAAGCCAATGCCGAGCGCCACCTGAAGCCGCCCGAGGAAATGGCGCGGCTGTTCCGTGAGCACCCGCAAGCCATCGCCAGCACGCTGGAGATCGCCGAGGCCTGCACTTTTTCGCTCGACGAACTCAAATACGAATCTCCGGACGAGCCGATCCCGCCCGGCACGACGCCGCAATCGCATCTCACTCATCTCGCCTGGGAGGGAGCCAAGGAACGCTATCCGCAAGGTGTCCCCGACAAAGTCAAGTCCGGCATCCACAAGGAACTGGCGCTGATCGAGAAGCTCAATTACGCGCCGTATTTCCTCACCGTCCACGACATCGTGGCATTCGCCAGGTCGCGCGAAAAACCGATCCTGTGCCAGGGCCGTGGCTCGGCGGCGAACTCCACCGTGTGTTATGCCATCGGCATCACCGCCGTCGATCCGAACCAGATCGATCTGCTGTTCGAGCGCTTCATCTCCGAGGAGCGCAAGGAACCGCCCGACATCGATGTCGATTTCGAACACGAGCGCCGCGAGGAGGTGATGCAATATATCTATGCGCGTTACGGCCGCGACCGCGCCGCCATCGCCGCCACCGTCATCCATTATCGCCCGCGCAGCGCCGTGCGCGAAGTCGGCAAGGCGCTCGGGCTGTCGCAAGACGTCACCGCGCGGCTGACCAGCACGGTCTGGGGCAGTTTTTCCAGTCATATCGAACCAAAGCGTTTTTCCGAATCGGGCTTCGATCCCGACAGCGCCGAAATCGCCCGGCTCGCCGATCTTGTCGGCCAGATACTGTGCTTTCCGCGGCATTTGTCGCAGCATGTCGGCGGCTTCGTTCTGACCCAGGACCGCCTCGACGAGACCGTCCCCATCCACAATGCCGCGATGATCGACCGCACCTTCATCGAATGGGACAAGGACGATATCGACGCGCTGGGGTTGATGAAGGTCGATGTGCTGGCGCTGGGAATGCTCAGCTGCATCCGCAAGGCCTTTGCGATGATCGAAACGCACACGGCCAGGCGCTACACCCTCGACAACATCCCCGACGATGACCCGCAAGTCTTTGACATGCTGTGCAAGGGCGACAGCGTCGGGGTGTTCCAGATCGAAAGCCGGGCGCAGATGAACATGCTGCCAAGGCTGCGGCCGCGGGTGTTTTACGACCTTGTCATCCAGGTGGCGATCGTCCGCCCCGGGCCGATTCAGGGCGACATGGTCCACCCCTATCTGCGTCGCCGGCAGGGGCGCGAAAAGGTCGAATTCCCCTCGCCGGCGCCGCCGCACGACCCGGATGAGCTGCGCGGCGTCCTCGGCAAGACGCTGGGGGTGCCGCTGTTCCAGGAACAGGCGATGAAGCTGGCGATCACCGCGGCGAACTTTACCCCCGGCGAATCCGACCAGTTGCGCCGCGCCATGGCGACCTTCCGCAATGTCGGCACCATGGAGGATTTCGAGGCCAAGATGGTCGGCGGCATGACGGCGCGCGGTTATGAACGCGATTTCGCGGCACGCTGTTTTCGCCAGATCCAGGGCTTTGGCAGCTATGGTTTCCCCGAAAGCCATGCGCTGGCCTTTGCCCGGCTGGTCTGGGTCTCGTCGTGGCTCAAATGCCATTACCCGGCGGTGTTCGCCGCCGCCCTGCTCAATTCGCAGCCGATGGGGTTTTATGCGCCGGCGCAGATCGTCCGCGATGCCCGCGAACATGGCGTCGAGGTGCGCGCCATCGACATCAACCACAGCGGCTGGGACAACAGCCTTGAGGGCGAGGCGCTTCGCTTGGGCTTTCGCCAGATCACCGGCTTTCGCGAAACATGGGCGACGCGGATCGAAGCCGCGCGTCCGTTCGACAGCATCGAGGCGCTGGCTCGGCGGGCGAATCTTCCGGCGCGGGCGCTGCGGCTGCTCGCCGATGCCGATGCCTGTGGGTCAATGGGCCTCGATCGCCG
>JANNJH010000529.1:0-4254 GCA_031405775.1 Sphingomonadales bacterium
TGTCGAAGGGCGAACAAAAGGCCCCCGAATATCTGGCGATCTGCCCCAACGGCCGCGTCCCGGCGTTGGTCGATGATGCTTTCCCGATTTTCGAATCGGGTGCCATCCTGATCTATCTCGCCGAAAAGACCGGCCTGTTCATGCCATCCGATAGCCACGGCCGCAGCCGCGTCATCCAGTGGCTGATGTTCCAGATGGGCGGCATCGGCCCGATGATGGGCCAGGCGAACGTCTTCTTCCGCTATTTTCCCGAAAAGATCCCCGCCGCCATCGCCCGCTACCAGGGCGAAGGCCGCCGGCTGTTCACCGTCCTCGACGGTCAACTCGCTGCCCACGAATATCTGGCGGGCGACTATAGCATCGCCGACATCGCGAACTGGTGCTGGGTGCGTACCGCCAAATGGTCGGGCATCGACACCGAAGGCCTGCCGCACCTGCAACGCTGGCTCGCCGCCATCGCCGACCGCCCGGCGGCGCAGCGCGGCATCCTGGTGCCCGAAGCGGCGCGAATGAAGGCCGACGACGAGGAATCCATCAAGAAATTCGCCGAACGCGCCCGTTCCATGGTCGAAATGGGCAAGCGCGAGGCCTGAAACCCCTCTCCCATTTTGGGCAGAGCGAGGTGTCTCCGCTTTTGCGGAAAAAGACTCTGCCCTGTTCAGGCTCAGCGCAAGCCGTGGACCTTGTCGGAATACAGGAAGCGTCCGGGACCCATGCGCGTCAGCACCTGCTGCAAATCGGCCTCGGTGACGGTGAAGCAACCCTGGCTGCGGCCGATCTTGCCCATGTCGCGCGCCATCGCCTCGGTCACATAGGGCGCGGCGTGGACAACGATGGCGCGTCCCATCGCGTTGCTGTTACTGGCATCGAGCCCATCGAGCCGCATCGAGCGGCCATGCTTGCCGACATATTCGGCGCCGGTGGCGAACGCCCCGGAGCATGACGCATAGCTGCCGTCCTCGTTCGAAAAGCGCGACAGCCAGCCGCTGTGCGCCGGGTCGGAGCCGCGGCCATGCGCCACCAGCATCGACGTCGTCGCCCCCGACACCGTGTCGAGAAGGTGGAATCGCTTGTGACGCGACGCCTGGCTATAGTCGGCGATGCCGATGACATCGGTGGAGCGCACCCGGCCGCGGTGCTGGCCGAACGATGCCATCGCCCGCGCCATCAGGCGCGGATCGAGCCCCACCGGGGCGGCGGCGGAAGCAAAGACCTTGGCCGGAGCCGCGGCCATGGCGACGCCGACGCCGGCCAAACCGAGGAATCCGCGCCGTCCGATCACATCATGTTTCGACAAAATCAGCCCCCTCTCTTCAGGTCCGCGATCAGATGCCGCGAAAGGTCGCAAAGTCCGCCAAGGGGGCCCGTCCCGGGCGCGCCGCATTGGCGGGATCGGCTTTATTAATATACCCTATCGCCATTCCGGTAAAGAGCATGCGGTCGCCCGGCGTCCCGAGAAAGCCACGGATCGTCTCGGGATAGATCGCCCAGCACTCCTGGGCACAGGAATCGAGGCCTTCCTCGCGCGCAAGCAGCATCAGCGTCTGCAGGTACATGCCAAGGTCGCTCCACTGCGGCGGACCCATGGTTTTCGCCACGGTGCAGAACAGCGCCACCGGCGCGCCGAAGCACTGGAAATTGCGCGCGAACCACAGCTTCCGCCGCATCTTGTCCTCACGCGGAATGCCCAGCGCGTTGTATAATTCCTCGCCGACGGCAAAACGGTAACTCCGATAGGGTTCTGGCAACGCCTTGGGATAAATGTCATATTCCGTCGCTTCGCCCATCGGTGCCTCGATGACCCGGGCGCGCATGATGGCCTTCAGCTCACCGAGCGGTGCCCCCGCCACGACATCGATATGCCAGGGCTGGAGATTGCCCCCCGAAGCCGCCCGCGCGGCCTTTTCGACCACCCGCCGGATCACCGCCGGATCGACCGGTTTATCGAGGAACCCGCGCACCGAGCGCCGCGACGCGACGGCCTCACTGACATCCACAAATCATCTCCTGCAAAACTGGAACTTTCATCGGCGCACAGGATTGCCTAGGGTTGCACCATGTTGTCCAGCCTCCCCAACCTGCTGACCCTCAGCCGCATCCTCGCGGTGCCGCTGCTCGTGGCGCTGATGTGGGGCGATGGGGAGTGGCAATGGTTCGCCGCCTTCGTGGTGTTCCTGATCGCCGCGCTGACGGATTACCTCGATGGCTATCTCGCCCGCGCCCATGGCACGGTTTCGAAGGTCGGCGTCTTCCTCGATCCGATCGCCGACAAGATCATGGTCGCCGCGGTCATCGTCATGCTGCTTCACAGCGGCATCGTCCACGGCCTTGCGGCCATCGCGGCGCTGGTCATCCTGCTGCGCGAGATCATCGTTTCGGGCCTGCGCGAGTATCTCGCGACGCTGCGGGTCTCGCTGCCGGTCTCGCGGCTGGCCAAATGGAAGACCGCCTTCCAGATGGTCGCGCTCGGCGCGCTGGTGCTTGGCGGCTCGGCCGACCGGCTGCTGCCCTGGCTGCCGGCGCATGATATCGGCATCCTCAGCCTGTGGATCGCTGCCAGCCTGACGCTCATCACCGGCTATGACTATCTGCGTGTCGGCCTGAAGCATATGGCCTGATCGCGCCATGGAGCTGGTCTATTTCGCCTGGGTCCGGGAACGAATCGGTATCGACGCCGAAACCGTCACGCCGCCCGCCGATGTCACCACCGTCACAGCGCTGCTGGGTTGGCTGGCGACGCGCTCCGCCGGCCACGCCGCCGCGCTGTCCGACCGCGAGGCCATCCGCGTCGCCATCGACCAGGATTTTGTGGGGCTGGACGCTACAATCGCCGGCGCGCGGGAAATCGCCATCTTCCCGCCGGTGACGGGGGGATGATCACCATTCGCGCCCAGGCCGAGGCCTTTGACGCCGGCGCCGAAGCCAGCGCGCTGTCCGCCGGCCGCACCGACATCGGCGCTATCGTCACTTTCACCGGGCTGGTGCGCGGCGACGACAACCTCCACGCCCTCACCCTCGAACATTATCCCGCCATGACCGAGCGCGCCATGGCCGCCATCGCCGCCGAGGCGTGGGGCCGCTGGCCGCTTGCTGGCGGCACCGTCATCCATCGGTTCGGGCGTCTGTTGCCCGGCGACCCCATCGTCCTCGTCGTCATCGCCAGCACGCATCGCGGCGCGGCGTTCGAGGCCGCCGAATTTCTCATGGACTGGCTGAAAACCCGCGCGCCTTTCTGGAAGCACGAGGATCGCGGTGACACCCAGCACTGGGTCGCCGCCAAGGCCAGTGACGACGAAGCCGCCGACCGCTGGGAGCGATAGGCTCAGACCGCTCCGGGCCTGCGCGTGCCCGGCGGCAGCGGCTGGCTGCCGAAATCGAGCGCCGAGTGTGAAATCACACCGCCGAGCGCATCGAGGATCAGCCGCAGCCGTCGATGCCTGGTGGAAAAGGTCAGCCGGAACGTGCCGAAATCCTCGTCGATCCCGGCCTCGCAAGACGTGGCGATGACACCGGATTTGAGCATCGGCTGGACCTCCGCCGGTTCAAGCTTCAGCCCTTGCGCGATCACTTCGGCGGGGACGGTGAAAGCCTGCCCATTGTCATCGATCTCGATCATGGCCCGACGCTTTGACCGCTGGCCGGAGTCGGCGCAAGCTGTTAGATGCGATTTGCGGTCAGAGGATTGGACGGTCGCCGCTGTGAAAACAGGGGAGGAAAGTCCGGGCTCCACGGAACGCGGTGCCGGGTAACGCCCGGCGGGGGTGACCTCAGGGAAAGTGCCACAGAGAGCAGACCGCCGATGGGCCTTCGTTCGCGAAGGCGACAGGCAAGGGTGAAAGGGTGCGGTAAAAGCGCACCGCGCGACCGGTAACGGAAGCGGCATGGCAAACCCCACCGGGAGCAAGACCGAATAGGGACGGCACGCAGCGCAAGCTGCAAGGCAGGAACCGGCCTCGCCGTCCGGGTTTCACGGCTAGCGGGCGCTTGCGGTCGTTGACCTGGTAGCTGCCCGGCATGGTGACAAGCTTCTCACTGTAGTCGCCCGCGCGCTCCGCCGGCGCAATGTATCCGTCCACGATGAGGTAATCGAAGAATTCCGCTCCCGTGGTGCCCGGGTAACCGAGATAACTTGCCTGAATCGGCGCCGGTCGCATCGCGAAGATGTCGATCCGCGCATGTTCGGTATAGCCGAGCAGGTCGACGAGGATGTCCACCCGGTCTGCATGGATGCGGGCCGCCGCCTCGCTGTCGGAC
>JANNJH010000530.1:0-7126 GCA_031405775.1 Sphingomonadales bacterium
GGGGCGTAATAACCGCCATAGGCCGGCGGGTAATAGGCCGGGCGATAACGCACGACGGGCCGCGCATAATGGTCGCCGCGATAGCCATAGCTATGGCCGTATCCACCCTGGACATAGACTGGCCGGCCATAACCGACATTGCCATAATAGCCCTGATTGTAGCCGCCGCGGTTGTAACCACGACGATCATGACCGCGATGATCGCCACGGCGATGGTCGTCGCGATCATAGCCGCCACGGCGATGGTCGCCGCGATCATCGTCGTCGCGATCATGGCCGCCGCGATCATGGTCGCCGCGCCCGTCGCGACCATCGGCCAATGCCGGAGCGGCGAGAAATGCGGCCAGCGCGGATGCGAGAATCAACTTTTTCATTTGCCAAACTCCGATACGAATCCGGGACCTCCCGTGGGGCCTATATCCCGTTCCAGCACTGAACGCATTCTGAATTGGATCGTTGGGCAATGTTAAGGTGATACGACGGATTGGCGGAGTCAGCCTGAACAACTGGCGCCGCCGAGCACGCAGAAGCGTGCGCAATGCGGGTGGTTGAGCAGCACCGGACGCGAGGCCTCGGCCAGCGTGGCGCCAAGCTCGAATTGTTGGTCATATGCGAGCAGCGTGCAGGCGAGCACCGCCGGGCCGGCGGCACCCTTGCGGCGCACGACCATGCGCGATGACGCGCACATCATCGCTTCGGGCGCGACACCCAGGATGCCCCAGCAGGCGGTGCTGATCTCGGGAACGTCGGCGTGCGCGTCCATTTCGGGGAACAGCACCAGCGGCGGCAGTGGCAGGCCCATGGTGTCGAACAGCGCCGCATAGCCGGTGCGCGCCTGTGCGTCATTTTCACCGCCGAGATGGCGGCCGGCGATGGCGATGTCGAAGCCGTTTGCCGCCAGCCAGGCGATGCCACCCAGCGCGATTGCCCAGGCGCCTGGCCCGCGTTCGGCCTCGTGGAGCGTGCGCGTGTAGTGATCGAGGCTGATGCGAAAGCTGATCGATTGGCGCGGCAGCGCCAGCAGCGCCGATTCAAAGCGCCGCATCGGCCGCATGGCGTTGGTAAGGACAAGCACCCGGAAACCCCGCGCCAGGCACAGCGCGATCATCGCCGGCATGTCGCGGTTCATGAAGGGTTCGCCGCCGGTGAAGCCGATTTCGCGCACCGGCAGATTGTCCGCCGCGATTTCATCGAGATAGGTGGTGACATCGGCAAGCGTCAGATACGCCAGAGCGTCATTGGTCGGCGAGCTTTCGATATAGCAGTTTTTGCAGGCAAGGTTGCACAGCGTGCCGGTGTTGAACCACAAGGTTTCCAGCCCGGCGAGCGCCACCGATGCGCGCGGCTCGCCCTTGGCGGTGACATGCGGATCGCGGAACTTGGCCGGGTCGATCGGCGGTGCGGCGATGGCGAACGGCGAAGCCTCGGATGCAGTGATGACAAACGCTCCTGTTTGTGGCGACATGGCGGGCCGGGTGATTCGGGTGTGCGCAAGGATAGCGCGACTTCGTCCCTGTTCGCACGTATCTGCGAATATTATCGACAGGATCGACGCGACCGATGAATATCGAGAACAGCCGCAATTATTACGGCCAGGTGCTGCAGGGCTCCGGCGATCTGCGGACCGATGCCTGTACGGTGGCCGATGCGCCGGGGCCGGAACTGCGCGCCGCGCTGGCGCGCATCCACCCCGATGTGCGGGCGCGCTATTTTGGCTGCGGCTTCATCGCGCCGGCGGACATCTTGGGGGTGCGGATTCTCGATCTGGGTTCGGGCGCCGGGCAGGACGCCTATGCGCTGGCGCAGTTCGTCGGCGAGACCGGCCATGTGACGGGGGTCGATGCGACGCCCGAGCAACTGGCGGTGGCGCGCGGCACGCTGGAGTGGCACCGCGCGGCCTTTGGCCATGCGGCGTCGAACGTCGATTTTGTCGAAGGCGATATCGAGAAGCTCGACGCGCTTGGGCTGGCACCTGCCAGCTTCGATGTCATCGTTTCCAACTGTGTTATCAACCTTGTTGCCGACAAGGGCGCGGTGTTTCGCGCCGCGTATCGATTGTTAAAGCCCGGCGGCGAGCTGTATTTTTCCGACGTCTATGCCGATCGCCGGGTGCCGGATGTGCTGAAATCCGATCCGGTGCTGCATGGTGAGTGCCTTTCGGGAGCGCTTTACTGGAATGATTTCCTGACGCTCGCCAAGGCTGCCGGGTTCGATGATCCGCGACTGGTCACCGATCGACCGCTAAGCATCGGCGATGAGGCGGTGGCGGCGATGACCGGCGGAATCGGCTTTTATTCAGCCACTTGGCGGCTGTTCAAGCTCGATGGCCTTGAGCCCGAATGCGAGGATTATGGCCAGGCGGTGGTCTATCGCGGCACGGCGCCGGGCCATCCCAACCGCTTCGTGCTCGACAAACATCACGTCTTTGAGGCCGGCAAGGTGTTCCCGGTGTGCGGCAACAGCTGGAAGCTGCTGGCCGAGACGCGTTTCGCCCGGCATTTCGATTTCATCGGCGATTTTTCCCGGCATTTCGGGATTTTCGCCGGGTGCGGAACGTCGCTGCCGTTCGATGCGGCCGGAGTGGTGGCATCCTCGGGCTGCTGCTGATGCGGATATTGGTGACCGGTGCCGCTGGCTTGATCGGCGGCGAAGTCGTGGCGCGGCTGGCGGGGCGCGGCCATGCGGTGACGGCGCTGGTCCACCGCCAGCACCGGGTCATCGGCAATGACCGGCGCGAGGTGGCGTCGCGCCCGGCGGATGGGCGCGCGCCGGGGCCGGGCGAGGTGGTGACGCTGGCCGGCGATGTGCGGCTACCGGGGCTGGGGCTGGCGGCGCCGGGGTTGATGTTGGCGGCGCCGCCGCTGGTCGACCTGATTATCCACGGCGCCGCGATCACCGCGTTCGATGCGCCAGCCGCGCTCTACCGCGCCGTCAATATCGACGGCACGGCACATGTCGTGGCGCTGGCGGAACGCCTTGGTGTGCCGCTGGTGCAGGTCTCCACCGCCTATGTCTGCGGGACGCGCGACGGGCGCATCGGCGAGGACGAAGTCGGCACGGCGTTCGTCAATGGTTACGAAGCGAGCAAGGCGGCGGGCGAGGCGCTGGTGCGGGCGGCACGGTTGCCGTTCGCCATCGCGCGGCCGTCGATCGTCGTCGGCACGTCGGAGGGCGGCGTCATCAGCCGGTTCGAGAATATCTACATGATCTTTCGGCTGATCGCGCAAGGCCGGGTGCGGACGCTGCCGGGGGCGGCGGGCGCCAGCCTCGATCTGGTGCCGATCGACCATGTCTGCGGCGGCATCGTTGCCATGGCCGAGGATTTTGCGCGCGTCGAAGGCAAGACGCTGCATCTGGTGGGAGCGACGCCGACGCCGCTCGCCAGCATCGGCGCGGCGATTGCCGCGGTGCCGGGGCTGGCGACACCGAATTTCGTCGATCCCGTCGATTTTGCGCTGGAAACCCTGCCGGCGATCGAGCGGCGATACCACGAAGCGGCGGCGTCGCTTTATACCAATTACCTGCTGCGCGGCCCGATTTTCGATACGGCGAATGCGCGTTCGCTGGTCCCGGAATGTCCGCCGACGGGGCGCGAATGGCTCGATCGGCTGATCGGTTATTGCGTGGCGCAAGGGTATGTCACCTCACGTCGGGATAAAGTTTCCCGAGGGTTTTCGGGCGGATAGCCAGCCCCCAACGAATGCCGACCTTGAGATAGATCCAGTTGGCCTTCCACTCGCCCCATTTGGCGACGCGGCGATCAGACGTGATGACGATGCGGTTGACGAGGCGGGTGCGGCCGAGGCGGACCATGCGGACGCACAAATCGGCTTCCTCCATCACCGCCATGGATGCGTCGAAACCGCCGATTTTTTCAAAATCGTCGCGGCGGAAAAACATCGCATGGTCGCCGAACAACAGCCGGCCGCCGCGCAGGAACAGATGCGGACGAAAGATCATCGGCGCGTAGAAGGTCTTGATCCAGTTGTGAAAACTTGTGACCCAGCGGGTTTTTTCGGGACCGGCCAGGATCGCGGTGAAGCCCGCCAGATTGACTTTGGGGTCGGCGAGCGTCGCCGTGACGACCTGCATCGCGTCGTCGGGAATCCAGGTGTCGGCGTGGAGGATCATCACCAGCGGCGCGGACGTGGCGGCGACGCCGGCGTTGCACTGGATGGCGCGGCCCCTGGGCGCGCTGATGACGTTGAGGCCGAGCGCTCGCGCCACGGCGATGCTGTCGTCGCTGCTGCCGCCATCGACGACAAGGATTTCGTGCGGTTGCGGATCGAGCGCGGCGAGGCAGCGCGCGAGGCGCGGCAGCGCCGGGGCTTCGTCGAGCATCGGCACGACGATGGCGATCCGGGGGGCGGTAGCAGTCACAGGCCGGGCCAGCGCGGCAGGTCTTCGGGGCGATCGAGGTCGGCGAGCCGGGCGAGCTGGGTCGGTGGCGGCGTCAACCGGGAAACCGTGTCGGCAAAGACCGTTTCGCTGCCCCAGGCGATGTTTTCGAATATCTGCGGCGCCGGCGACGCCAGCCCCAGCAGCCAATAGCCGCCGTCTTCGGCCGGGCCGATGACGGCGGCGGCGATGGCCAGCGCGGCGGCGGCGGCGCGCAAATGATCGGGCTCAAGGCCGGGCGTATCGGCGCCGAGCAGCAGCACCGGCAAGTCGGCGGCGGCGCGGGCGAGACGCTGCCCGAGATCGCCTTCGCCCTGGTCGATCACGCTGACGTCGGGGCCGAGCCAGTCGCGAAAGGCTTGCGGGTCGGCGCCGGTGCAACGGATTTCGCAAGCCAGCCCGGCGGCGTGGACCGTCGCCACCGTGCGCTCGGTCAGCCGGCGGTGGAGGTCGGCGGCGCCCGCCGCGCCCAGTGCCGGGATCAGCCGCGTCTTGGCCTTGCCGGGTTCGGGCCAGCGGGTGAACAGCGCTATGCGCACGCCGGCACCCGGCGGTGGAGGCGCGCGATGCTGGCCCGGACTTCGCGGCGGTCGCTGCCGGCAAGGTGGCGCTTGGTCATCGCCTGTCTTCATGGCCGCGATGCTGGCGTCGGGCAAGGCCGCCGTTTCGGAGATTGGGCACACCCTCACCCGCCGCGCTGGGGCGCGTGTCGCCTCTCCCGCAGCCGTAGGCGACGCCTTCGCGTCAACCGGGAGAGGGTTTAGCGGCGGCCGCGTTTTCGTTTGCCGCCCGGTGCGCCATCGGCTTCGAACAGCGCCGCCAGCTGGTCGATGATGGTGCCGCCAAGCTGTTCGGCGTCCATGATCGTCACCGCCTTGGCATAGTATCGCGTCACGTCATGGCCGATGCCGACGGCGATGAGTTCGACCGGCGAGCGCGTCTCGATATATTTGATGACCTGGCGCAGATGGCGTTCGAGATAATTGCCGCTGTTTACCGACAGCGTCGAATCATCGACCGGTGCGCCGTCGGAAATCACCATCAGGATGCGGCGGTCCTCGCGCCGCGCCAGCAGGCGATCATGCGCCCAGAGCAGCGCCTCGCCGTCGATATTTTCCTTCAACAGCCCTTCGCGCATCATCAGGCCAAGGTTTTTGCGCGCCCGGCGCCACGGCGCGTCGGCGGGCTTGTAGATGATGTGGCGCAAGTCGTTGAGGCGGCCTGGCATCGGCGGGCGACCGTCGGCGAGCCATTTCTCGCGCGATTGCCCGCCCTTCCAGGCGCGGGTGGTGAAGCCGAGGATCTCGGTCTTGACGCCGCAGCGTTCGAGCGTGCGGGCGAGGATGTCGGCGCAGATCGCGGCGATGGAGATGGGTCGGCCGCGCATCGAGCCGCTGTTGTCGATGAGCAGCGTCACCACCGTGTCGCGGAATTGCGTGTCGCGCTCGACCTTGTAGCTGAGCGCATAGGTCGGGTTGGTGACGATGCGGCCAAGGCGCGCGGCGTCGAGGATGCCTTCCTCCTGGTCGAAATCCCAGCTGCGGTTCTGCTGCGCCATCAGCCGGCGTTGCAGGCGGTTGGCGAGCTTGGTGACGGCGCTTTGCAGCGGCACCAGTTGCTGGTCGAGATAGGCGCGCAGGCGCGTCAGTTCCTCGGCCTCGCAAAGATCGTCGGCGTCGATGATCTCGTCATGGGCCCTTGTATAGGCCTTGTAATCGAAATCCGACGGCAGCTCCGACAGCGGCTGATTCGGTCGCCACGGCACCGCGCCCTCGCCGTCCTCGCCCCTTTCGGCTTCGGAGTCGGTGTCGGTGTCCATGTCGACTTCGCGGGTTTCGGACGAATCGCTGTCGTCCTGCGAATCTTCGGCGCGGCTCTCGCTGCTTTGTTGATCGCCGCCGCTGTCCTGTTCGGCGTCCTCGCCTTCGTCGCCGGGGGCTTCGTCGTCCTTCTGGTCCTCGCTGTCGTCGGATTTTTCGGGATCGGCATCGGGGTCGGCGCCAAGGCCAAGGTCGGACAGCACGCGGCGCATGACCTGCGCGAACGCCGCCTGATCGCCCTGGGTGCGGGCGAGGTCGTCGAGATGGGCGCCGGCGCGGGCCTCGATATCGTCGCGGACGAGATCGAGCGGGGCTTGCGCGATTTGGGGCGCCGGCTGCCCGGTCAGGCGTTCGCGCACCAACAGCCCGAGCGCCGTCGCCAGCGGCACTTCGTCGGCGCTACGGGCGCGGACGATCGGGTCGGCGCGGACGCGCATCTCGGTCATGCGGTCGAGGTTTTTCGCGACGCCGAGCATTTCGGCGCTGCCCAGCGCTTCGATTCGGGCGGTTTCGACGGCGTTCCAGATGTCGCGGGCGATGCCGGCTTCGGGCTGGTCGACGCCGTGGAGCTTGGCATCATGGTGCAGCCGGCGCAGCGCGAAGCTATCGGCCCAGCCGCGGACTTCGGCGACCTGTTCGGGCGGCAGCGCGCGGCCGGGCTGCGGCACCCGCGCCTGGTCGCCGAACAACGACGGCTTGTCGGCGGTATAGGCAAGCTCGACGCCCGGCGCATGGCCGAGCGCCCGCAGCGTCGCGGCGACAGCGGCACGGAAGTCTTCGATGGGGTTTTCGGGCTGGGGCATGGTGAGATTGGGTGCCGAGCGGGAGCAGCTATGTCAATTGGGTTGATTGGAGCAGTTGCAAGGCAGGTCGAATGGGGACGAAGATTGACGTATCACACATAGTAT
>JANNJH010000531.1:0-8818 GCA_031405775.1 Sphingomonadales bacterium
GGTCCTCCAATGCAACAATTTCGCAGTCATCGATCTGGGCGTCATGGTGCCGTTCCAGACCATTTTGAAAGCCGCCAACGACGAAGGCGCCGACATGATCGGGCTGTCGGGGCTGATCACGCCGTCATTGGACGAAATGGTGACGGTGGCGGCCGAAATGCAGCGCTCGGGGATGACCATGCCGCTGCTGATCGGCGGGGCGACGACGTCGCGGGTGCATACGGCGCTGCGGATCGCGCCGGCCTATTCGGGTCCGGTGATCCATGTCCTCGATGCTTCGCGCGCCGTGGGCGTGGCCGGAACGATGGTCAGCGACACGCTCAAGGATGAGCTGGTGGCGCGGACGGCGGCCGAATATGAGGAGATTCGCATCAAGCGCGCCGGCAACAAGCAATCGGCGCTGGTGTCGCTCGACACGGCGCGGGCCAATGCCTATGCGCCGGATTTTGCGAGCCATCCGCCGGTGCGGCCGGCGTTTACCGGCGTGCGGACGATCGACGATGTGACGGTGGCCGAGCTGATTCCGTACATCGACTGGACGCCGTTTTTCCAGGCGTGGGAATTGGCGGGAAATTATCCGGCGATCCTTTCCGACGCGGTTGTGGGTGAGAGCGCGACGGCGCTGTTCGAGGACGCGCAGAACATGCTCGCGCAGATCGTGGCGGAGGGCTGGTTGCGGCCGCGCGGTGTGGTGGCGATCTGGCCGGCGCGGCGCGAGGGCGATGACGTGGTGATCTTCGAAGGCGACAACAGGGCCGAGGAACTGGCGCGCTTGCCGTTCCTGCGCCAGCAGATTGCCAAGCGGGAGGGTCGGCCGAACTCGTGCCTCGCCGATTTCATCTCGCCCGACGGCGACTGGCTCGGCGGCTTCGCGGTGACGGCGGGCGACGGCATCGAGGCGCATCTGGCGCGCTTCAAGGCGCAGCACGACGATTACCAGGATATCTTGTTGAAGGCGCTGGCGGATCGGCTGGCGGAGGCGTTCGCCGAATTTTTGCACGAACGCGTGCGGCGCGAAATCTGGGGCTATGAGACCGGCCCGAAACAGTCGAACGACGATCTGATTCGCGAGAAATACAAGGGCATCCGCCCGGCGCCCGGCTATCCGGCGTGCCCGGAACACAGCCTCAAGGCGCAGCTGTTCGAGCTGATGCAGGCCACCGACCGCACCGGCATCACGCTGACCGAAAGCTTTGCGATGCTGCCGACGGCGAGCGTTTCCGGCTTTTACTTCGCCCACCCCGAATCGAGCTATTTCGGCGTGGCGCGGATCGGGCGCGACCAGTTGGCGGATTATGCGACACGGCGCGGTGTCAGCATCGAGCAGGCGGAGACGTGGTGCCGGCCTAATCTGGATTGACGCCCCCACCCGGCCGCCTATTTTCGATGCGCTCACGAGGGGAAGATCTCAGCTTTCCGCCGCAACCTTGTCCTGCGTCTTCGTTTCGAAGTCGCTCGCATCATGGCGTTCGTGGAGCTGATTTTCCGGGGGGCCGAAGGCGCGGTTGACCATGCGGCCGCGCTGGACGGCGGGGCGGGCGGCGATCTGGTCGGTCCAGCGGTTGACGTGGGTGTAGCTGGCGGTGTCGAGGAATTCGGCGGCTTCGTAGACGGCGTTGACCACCAGCGCGCCGTACCACGGCCAGATTGCCATGTCGGCGATCGAATATTCGTCGCCGGCCATGTATTCGTTGACCGCCAGGTGCCGGTCGAGGACGTCGAGCTGGCGTTTCACCTCCATGGCGAAACGGTCGATGCAATATTCGATCTTGGTTGGCGCATAGGCATAGAAATGCCCGAAGCCGCCGCCGAGATAGGGGGTGCTGCTCATCTGCCAGAACAGCCAGGACAGGCATTCGGTGCGCTTGGCGTGATCGCTGGGCAGGAATTCCCCAAACTTTTCGGCGAGGTAGAGCAGGATGGCGCCGGATTCGAACACCCGTTGCGGCTTGGGCGTGCTGTGATCCACCAGCGCCGGTATCTTGGAATTGGGGTTGGCGGCGACAAAGCCGCTGCCGAACTGGTCGCCTTCGTGGATCTTGATCAGCCAGGCGTCATATTCGGCGCCGCTATGGCCGTTAGCGAGCAATTCCTCGAGCATGATCGTGACCTTCACGCCGTTGGGCGTGGCGAGCGAGTAGAGTTGCAGGGGGTGCCTGCCTCGGGCCAAATGCTTTTCATGCGTCGCCCCGGCGATCGGCCGGTTGATGTTGGCGAAGCGGCCGCCGTTGGCCTTGTCCCATGTCCAGACGTTGGGGGGCGTGTATTCGGTTTCGGACATTTGGTGACTTTCGTTTTAGCCTTGAAGGGCGCCCTCTCCCCGCTCGCGCAAGTGCGCGAGTCGCCCTCTCCCGTGAAGGGAGAGGGTTGTTGTTTTCAGTCGTCGAGCGCCGAATAGACCATGGTGCGGAGTTCGCGGCGGACGGGGTAGGTGCTTGATGGGATCAGTTGCGTCATGAAGATGCCGATCAAATCCTCCGCCGGGTCGATCCAGAAGAAGGTGCTGGCGGCGCCGCCCCAGAAGAAATCGCCGTCGCTGCCCGGCATCAGGGTGCGGCTGGCGTCGGTGCTGGTGGCGAAACCAAGCCCGAAGCCGACGCCTTCATAGGCCGCTTCGGAGAACAATGACCGCGACAAAGCCGGCAAGTCGACGCCGCCGGGCAGATGGTTGGCGGTCATCAGGTCGATGGTCTTGCGGCTGATATAACGGTGGCCGTCCTTGCTGCCGCCACCCAGCAGCATCTGGGCGAAGGCGAGATAGTCGCGCGCCGTCGAGACAAGGCCGCCGCCGCCGGAAATGAAACTGGCGGGCTTGAGATAGCTGCTGGTTGCCGCATCGTCCTGAAGCTCCATGCCGCCGGTTTTGGTCGGTTGGTAGCAGCTGGCGAGGCGATGGCTTTGGCCTTCGCGGACGTGGAAGCCGGTGTCGATCATGCCGAGCGGCTTGAAGATGCGGTCGGACAGGAAATCCTCGAAGGGCTGCCCGCTGACGACCTGAACCAGCCAGCCGCAGACGTCGGTTGCGACCGAATAATTCCACGCCTCGCCGGGGGAGAATTCGAGCGGCAGCCTAGCCAGCTTGGCGATCATGTCGGCAAGGCTGCCGGTCGTTTCGATCTCGCCGATCTTTTCGGCGCGATAGGCGGCATCGACATTGCTGCGCAATTGAAAGCCATAGGTCAGGCCGGCGGTGTGGCGGAGCAGATCGACGACCTGCATCGGCCGTTCCGGCGGCCGGGTCAGGAAGCCGGGCTGATGGGTGCCGGCGACGAAGACGCCCAGGTTCTTCCATTCGGGGATATAGCGGTGGACGGGGTCATCGAGCGCGATCTTGCCTTCCTCGACCAGCATCATCAGCGCCACCGAGGTGATCGGCTTGGTCATCGAATAGATGCGAAAGATCGTGTCTTGCGTGAGCGCGATCTTGCGCTCGACATCGGCAAGGCCGGTGACGCCGATATGGGCGATGTCGCCGTGGCGGGCGACCAGCGTCAGCGTGCCGGGAAGCTTGCCGGGGGCGACATATTTTTGGGCCAAATGCCGGTCGATGCGGGCGAGGCGGGAAGGGTCAAACCCAAGGGTGTCGCGCATGTGCTGGTGTTCCTGTCCGGTGTTCACGAAGCTGCCGTCGCTCAAACGTTGCACGCCGCGGCGGAGCGCGCTAGGTGCACGGCGACCCGATCATGGCATCCGGGGCGATTAGCTCAGTTGGTAGAGCATCTCGTTTACACCGAGAGGGTCGGCGGTTCGAGCCCGTCATCGCCCACCATGGTCCCTGGCCCTTAGTCGACAGGAACGCCCGGCCGGCTCAGCGACGTGCGGATGACAAAACTCGTCTTGACGCTTTCGACATTCGGCGCCGGCGTCAGCGCGCTGGTCAGGAAGCGCTGGAACTCCTGCAAATCATGCGCGACGACTTTCAAGATGAAGTCGATCTCGCCATTCAACATATGGCATTCGCGGACCTGGGGCAGGGTCGAGACATGGTCTTCAAAGGCCTGCAGATCGGCCTCGGCCTGGCTGCGCAGCGACACCAGCGCGAAGATGGTAATGCCATAGCCGAGCGCCTGATGATCGAGATCGGCGTGATAGCCCCGGATCGTGCCGTTTTCCTCCAGCGCGCGGACACGGCGCAGGCACGGCGGCGCGGTCAGGCCGGCACGCGCGGCAAGCTCGACATTGGTGATGCGGCCCTCGGCCTGGAGCTGGCGCAGGATGACGCGGTCGATATCGTCGATCGCAAGCCTGGAACGATGCATGAGGAGAAACTTTCGTGACGTAAAATCTGTCTGGATCATAACAATGTTACCCAAACGCGCAAGACATCGTGTCAGTTGCGACCGTTGGCGACACTCCGCGCAGGGGGGTGCAAAATCCGCGCGCAGGCGTTAACTGACACGCACATCCCAAGGAGCTGTTGCCCGTGTCCCAAACTCGTCATGTCCGTGTCCTGATCATCGGTTCTGGCCCCGCCGGCTATACCGCCGCGGTTTATGCGGCGCGCGCCGCGCTCGATCCGGTGCTGATCGAGGGCCTGCAGCCCGGTGGCCAGTTGACCATCACCACCGATGTCGAAAACTGGCCGGGCGATGTGACGGTGCAGGGGCCGGACCTGATGGTGCGGATGGCCGAACAGGCGCGCCACGTCGGCGCCGAACTGGTCAGCGACATCGTCACCAAGGTCGACACGTCGGCGCGGCCATTCGCCGTCGAATGCGATTCGGGGGCGCGCTGGACCGCCGATACGCTGATCATCTGCACCGGGGCGCAGGCGCGCTGGCTGGGCATCGACAGCGAGACGAAATTTCGCGGCTTTGGCGTTTCGGCGTGCGCGACGTGCGACGGTTTCTTTTTCCGCGGCAAGACCGTGGCCGTCGTCGGCGGCGGCAACACCGCCGTCGAGGAAGCGCTGGTCCTGACCAATTTCGCCAGCAAGGTGCATTTGATCCACCGCCGCGGCAGTTTGCGCGCCGACAAGACCAACCAGGCGCGGCTGCTCGCCAACCCCAAGGTCGAGACGCACTGGAATGCCGAGATTGCGCAAGTCGAGGGCAGCAGCGAGCCGTTGACCGTCACCGGCGTGATGCTGCGCAACAGCATTTCCGGCGCGGTGCGGCCGCTGGCCTGCGACGGGCTGTTCGTCGCCATCGGCCATCTGCCGGCGACGGAATTGTTCGTTGGCCAACTGGCGATGGACGGCGAAGGCTATCTGATCACCGCGCCCGATTCGACCGCGACCTCGGTGCCCGGCGTGTTCGCGGCGGGTGATGTGAAGGACAAACTCTATCGCCAGGCGGTGACGGCGGCGGGAATGGGCTGCATGGCGGCGCTGGAGGCGGAACGCTTCATGGCGCATGGCGTGCATGCGGTGGCTGCCACGGAATGAGGCTGGGCGGCATGAGGCTGGGCGGATGAACCTCGATTGGGAAAAGCTGCGGTTGTTCGAGCTGGTGGCCGAGGCCGGCAGCTTCACCGAGGCGGCGCGGCGGCTGCACATGAGCCAGCCGGCCTTGAGCCGGCAGATCGGCGCGCTGGAGGAATCGATCGGCGCCAAGCTGTTCCATCGCCATGCGCGCGGGCTGGCGATGACCCATGAAGGCGAACAGTTGCGCACCGCGACCCACGACATGCAGGACCGGCTGGAAAGCGCGCGACAGGCGATCGACGCCTCGCGCGACCGGCCGACGGGGGAAATCCGGCTGTCGACGATGGTCAGCTTCGGTTCGACCTGGCTGGCGCGGCAGCTGGGCGATTTCCTCGATCTTTACCCCGATATCACCGTCAGCCTGATACTGACGGATCAGGACGTCGATCTCGCCAAGCGCGAGGCCGATGTGGCGATCCGTTTCCACCCGCCGTTGCAGTCGGAACTGGTGCAAAAACCGTTGATCGGCATCCGCCACTATCTTTGCGCTTCGGCCGATTATCTGGCGCGGCATGGCGTGCCGCGCAGCATCGCCGATCTCGATAATCACCGGCTGATCGCTTATGGCGATGCGGCGCCGGACTTCCTCAAAGGCATCAACTGGGCGCTCGAACTTGGCCATCAGGGCGCACCGCGCCAGGCGGCATTGATGATCAACAACAGCCATGGCGTGTTGCAGGCGGTCGAATCGGGTGCCGGGATCGCGGCGTTGCCGAGCTATCTCATTCGCTTCTCGGGCAAGGTGCGGGTGGTGCTGCCCGAGCTCGAAGGGCCGGTGTTCCGCACCTACTTCACCTATCCCGCCGAATTGCGGCGATCGCTGCGGGTGGCGGCATTGCGGGATTTCGTCGTTGAGCGGATGACGGCGGTAAACCTTGAAATCGACCGCTATGCGCTGGGCGCATAGCTGCATTGCAAACTTGTGCAGTGCACAATGAGGCGCTGAAGCCATATAGAGCGGTTGTGGCCGTCGTTGACGGCGCTACGTCCGCTTCGCCCCCCGGCGAACGGACGCATGGTTTCCGGCCTCTCTCCTCCCCCTCGATATTGGCCGGGGACCGATCCGCGCCCTGCAGCTCCATCCCCCCCGGAGCCCAGGACGTCGCGGGTCACCATTCTGGGCCGGGTCCGCCAACGCGGACCCGGCCCTTTTTTTATGTTTCCAGGAACTGCCCAGCAAGGAGAAAGTGTTGCCCCCCATCCCCTTGATGCGCTACGCGGTGGCGGCCGGGCCGGGCCTGTAGCTCAACGGTAGAGCCGGCCGCTCATAACGGCTAGGTTGGGGGTTCGAGTCCCTCCGGGCCCACCGGCGGCAACACAAGGAACCGACCCTGTCCGAATCCGACCTTACGGCGCCGATGCCCCGCGAAGGGCTGGAGGACGAGGTGACTTCGAAAAAGCCCAAGGGCAATTTGAAGCAGTGGATCGGTGCGGCGCTCGGACTCGTCGTGCTCGGGTTGGCGATCTGGGGCATCCGCATGATCGCGGGCCAGGTGACGATGGCCGAGGTGGTGGCCGATATCGATGCGACGCCATCGCACTTGCTGGTCGCGGCGGCGCTTTCGGCGGCGGCATCCTATGTCGTGCTGGTCGGCTATGACTGGCTGGCGACGCGACACCTGGGCTATCGGCTGCGCTGGCCGACGCTGGCGGCGGCGAGTTTCGCCAGTTTCACGATGAGCCATGCGCTGGGCGTGACGGTGCTGACCGGCGGCACGGTGCGCTATCGCATCTATACAAGGGTTGGGGTGAAGCCGGTCGATATCGCCATGATCATCCTGTTGTGCGGCTGGACCTTCTGGCTCGGCATCGTCGCGGTGGCGGGGCTGGGGCTGGTGATCGCGCCCGACCTCGCGACGCCGTTCAAGAATATGGCACCGAGCGCCGAGCGCTGGGCCGGGGGGGTATTGCTGGCGGGCACGCTGTCCTATTTGCTGCTCACCAGCCTCTGGCGGCGCGAATTCCGGCTGTGGAGTTATCGTTTCTTCATCCCCGACGGGCGCGAGACGATCGTGCAGATCGTCATCGGCGCGGTCGACCTGGCCTTTGCCGGCGGCGCGCTCTACCTTTTGCTCCCCGATGTCGGGGCACCGGGGTTGCTGACCTTCCTGACCATCTATGCCGTTGCCATGGTGGTCGGCGCGCTCAGCCATTCGCCGGGCGGGCTGGGGGTGTTCGAAGGCGTGATACTGCTGTTGATGCCCGAAGCGCCCAAGGCCGGGGTGCTGGCGGCGTTGGTGCTGTTCCGGTTGATCTATACCTATATTCCGTTCCTGCTCGGCCTGCTGGTCATCGCCTGGCACGAATGGGCGGCGCTGCGCTCTATCCGCGCTGCGCGGCGAGAATATTCGCCGCCTTGACCTGCCAGGATTTGGTCAGGCCGGGCAAAGTGCTGAGTTGTTCGAGCGCCTCGACGCTGCCGCCGCGGCCGGCGGCGAAATCGGCGAAGCGCGCCACCGGCCAATCCGGATTGGGGCGTTCGACGACGTCATGGCAATCGCCGGGGCTGATGCCGCCGGGTTCGAGGACGCGGTAATACCAGCCGCAGCGGCCCGATTTCGTCATGGCGCGGACGACGCGCGCGGTGCCAAGGACGGCAGCCAGCGTGCTGCACGGCTCGCGGATCTGGGCGACCTGGAGCAGCGCCGAACCGCAGCGGATGACGTCGCCGATATGGATGCTGTTTTCATCCTGGCCGGTGACGACAAGGTTTTCGCCCATGGCGCCGGGGCCGAAGCGTGGCGCGATTTCGGGGAATTCGGCGCGCCAGGCGGCATAGCCTGACAGCGGATAGCCATAGACGGCCTTGTCCGGGCCGCCATGAACGCGCTTGTCGCCCTGTTGGTCGCCCTCCAGCCCGAGGGCGTGGACGATGACGGGGCCGGCGACGGGGGTTTTGATGAAAGCGGTCCACAGGCCATCGCCGCCGCGGCCGGCATTCTGGAGCCGCGCGACCTTGCCGACATGGACGGCCTGGATGCTGCCGGATGCGATCATTTTTCCTCTTGCAATCGGGTGGCATGTCTCTGACACTGGCGTCGGTGTTCAACAACACGAAAGGAGGTGGTCGGATGTCTCATTGTCACAGGTTACGGTCCGGAGCGTTGGTGGTCGCGGTGGGAATCGCGACGGGCTGAGCAGCGCTGCCTCCGGTTTCGTAGCCGGCAATGCGGAAAGGCCGTCGGGGCAACCCGGCGGCCTTTTTCCTTTTTTCGTTGAACCTCTCCCCTCGCGGGAGAGGTCGGACTCGGCAAAGCCGAGCCGGGAGACGGGGGCTTCTGGTGGTCGAGCGACCTGCCCCTCACCCCGCTCGCCCGCAAGGGGAAAGGGGACGTGCTTTCGTTTGGAGTGGCGACCTGTGTGGCAGGCCGGGCTGGCCTCGGCGGTGCGCAG
>JANNJH010000532.1:0-3498 GCA_031405775.1 Sphingomonadales bacterium
AGCGTCAGCCCGTCGCTGACTTCATAATGGCCGCTGGCGGCGCCGAGGGTGCGTTCGACCGGCACCGACAAATAACGATCGGCGTTACGATTATAGCCATCGATGTTGGCGCTCTGAAAGGCCTTGAGCGTGTTGTCGCCGCTAAAGGTGAAGGTCTCGGTGCCGGGCGTGATGGCGCCGCTGGCACCGGCGCCGGCGAAGGCGCCGCTCAGGCTGAACAGGCCTTGCTGGGCGAAGGACGATCGGTTCGGGATATCGGCTTGCGAGAAACTGCGGTTGATCGAGCGCAGGCCTTCGTCATTCTCGTACTGGCCATAGACCTGGACATGGCCGCGGCCGGCGGAGAAATTCGTGCCTGCACCGATCGAGATATATTGCCGCCCGGCATCGCCCTTGTCGGACACATTGCCCTGGACGCGACCAATGATGCCGTCCAGCCTGTCGTTCATGGTGAAGTTGACGACGCCGGCGATGGCTTCCGAGCCATAAACCGCCGAAGCACCACCGGTGACGACGTCAACGCGGCTGATCAGGTCGGTCGGGATGGTGTTCAGATCGACGATCGAGGTGCCCGGGATGCCGGCGACGAAGCGGCGACCGTTGACCAGCACCAGGGTGCGTGTCGAACCGAGGTTGCGCAGGTTGACTGTCGCGGTGCCGGTGCCGGTCGTCGAAAAGTTCGATGACGCGCGGCTGACGTTCTGCCCGACGGCGGGCAGGTCGGCGAGCACGTCCTGGATGTTGCCAGCGCCGGAATCACGGATCGCCTGGTCGCTGAGGATGGCGACGGGCACCGGTCCCTGGAGTTCGGAGCGCGCGATACGCGAGCCGGTGATGATGATCGAACCTGCGTCGTCGACAGCGACCGCAGCCGTCGTCGGGGCAGCCGTCGTCGTCGCAGGGGTCTGGGCAAGACCGGCAACCGGCGCAGCCAGCAGCGCCAGGATGAAAGTCGGAGCGCCGCCGTTCAGCGCCGCGCGGGCGAGTGTTTTCTTCGACGACATTAAAATTTCCCCTGTTTATAACGCGTTGCACAACAATCTGCCAGCGGAGCCACCACCGGTCGGTGGCGTCCCAATCAGCAAACTGTCCCTGCCCCTCCGCAGCGCGCGCTTCAGCCGTTACGGCCGATGGCGGCCTTGTCCCTGAATTGTCATTCCGCTGCAAAGCCGAGCGCGCAGAGCGCGTCGATTTGGCGATGCAGTGTTGCGCCGCGGCAACAACGCGCCTCGGGATTGGCCTATGTCCAGACCTTGGTTCCACGCTTTCGGCGATCCGTTGCGCCGATACGTCGCAGCTATCGACCCGCCGTCAGCAGTGTCGCCGGATCGACCCGCACATCGGTCCAGGTCAGGCCCCAGTGCAAATGCGGGCCGGTGGCGCGCCCGGTGGCGCCGACCGCGCCGATGCGCTGGCCCTGCGCCACAACGTCGCCGGGCTTAACGTCGATCCGCGACAAATGCAGGAACGCCGACACCAGCCCAAAGCCATGGTCGATCATCACCAGATTGCCCTCCAGCGTCAACGGCCCCTGCGCCAGCCGGACGATTCCGGCGGCCGGCGCCACCACCGGCGTGCCGGGCGCGACGCCGAAATCGATCCCGGCGTGCGGCGCCGACGGCGTTCCCGCCAGGATACGCTGCGATCCGTAAACCCCGGTCACCGCGCCGTTGACGGGGGCGATAAAGCTGCCGGCCCAGCCATCCAGCGTCGACATTTCGGCGCGCGCCGCCGCGATCAGCGCCAGTTCGCCCGGCCGCCTTGCTGCGAATTCGGCGTCGGGCACCGGGCGCGGCGGCAGCGTCGGCAGCGACTGGATTTGCCATTGGCGCGGCGCGATATCGAGATCGCGCTGTCCGGTGGTGCCGCTCGCCAGCCGCCATGCCAGCGTCGCTTGTGGCGCGGCATCGCGGCCAAAGCCGATCAGGAAGCGGCCATCGGCGCTGCTCATCACCGGCTTGCCATCGAGCGTCAGCCCGCTGGCGCCCGCCGGCAGCTGGCCGCGAACGATGCCGCCCTGCTCGGTGCTGCCGACAAGTTGCAGGCCATTGGTGACCGGCGCCGCAGCGACGAGCAGCACCGCCGCCAAAAGGGCGAGCAGCGCTCTCAAAGCCCGGCCTTGTCCTTCATCTCGGTGTAGCGCGCCGTCGCCGCCGCCGCATCGACATAGGCTTCCTGCAACTCATGGCTCCAGTAACGCAGCGCCGCCAGTGCGATGCGCTTGCCGGTCACGGTGCAGGTGACGAACTCGCCGGGGCTGAGCACATGATAGGAACCGGAAAGATAGCGCAGCCGCGCCGGGCGCCCCAGAGTGTCGAGCATCAGAACAGTCTCCCTTGTGTCGGGCTCCGCCCGCTGGCTTGAACCGGCGAACCCGGTGTTACCGGCGTATCGCCATCGGCAAATCTTATCGTCAGCCGCGATTCCAGCGAGGCCGCCGCGGCGCTGCCGACCAGCTTGCCCGACGGCGCCAGCACCAGCGCATAGCCGCGTGCCAGCACCTGGTCAGGCCCCAGCGAGCCAAGCAGGCGTCCGGCCTGATCGAGCCGCGCCGTCGCCCGCGCCGTGATGCTGGCGATCAGGAACGGCCGCAACCGGGCGCTGCGCGTCTCCAGCCGCGCGCGTTCCTTTGCCGCGACACCGCGCGCGCCGCGATCGAGGCCGGCGCTTGTCGCGGCCAGCGCATTGCGTGCGGCATCGCGGCGTCCCAGGATCAACGCCGGCCGCAGCGCCGCCCCGGCGCGTTCGGCGCGGCCGCGCCAGAAACCGGCGCTGGCGCGCAGCCCGCGCGGCAGGCGATCGAACAATTCATCGGCGCGCTGCGTCGGCAGCGCCAGCAGTGATCGCGGCTGCGGCAACAGCCGCGCCGCCGCCTCGGCGCGCTCGCGTCGCTGGCTGAGCAACCGCGCCGCCGCCCGGTCGAGCCGTGCCCCCAGCATCGTCAAAGTCGCGCGCAGTTCAGCCAGCACCGGCACGGCGCGCTCGGCGGCGGCGGTCGGCGTCGGCGCCCGCCAGTCCGAAGCGTAATCGATCAGCGTCGTATCGGTCTCGTGCCCGACGGCGCTGATCACCGGGATGCGGCTTTGCGCCACCGCGCGCACGACGTCTTCGTCGTTGAACGCCGCCAGATCCTCGATCGAGCCGCCGCCACGCGCCACGATGATCAGGTCGGGGCGCGGCACCGGGCCACCCGCCGCAATGGCGTTGAAGCCGCGCACCGCCGCTGCCACTTGCCGCGCCGATGCTTCGCCCTGCACCGCCACCGGCCAGACCAGCACGTGGCGCGGGAAACGATCCGCCAGCCGGTGCAGGATATCGCGGATAACCGCGCCGGTCGGCGAAGTGACGACACCGATAACGCACGGAATATAGGGCAGGGCGCGCTTGCGATCGGCGTCGAAAAGTCCCTCGGCCGCCAGTTTCAGCCGCCGCGCCTCGATCTGCGCCAGCAGCGCGCCGACACCCGCCGGCTCCATCCGCTCGACGACGATCTGGTAT
>JANNJH010000533.1:0-8978 GCA_031405775.1 Sphingomonadales bacterium
CCTGCAGCTGAACCTTCGCATTCGACCGCAACATCGGCTCCGGCCCCGCACAAGCAAGAAGACTCATTCCAAGAACGCTTCGGCTCCGCCCTGTTCGGCGGCCTTGCGGTACCAGTTGACGGCTTGCGCATAATCCTGCGTCACGCCCTGACCCTTGGCATACATCAAGCCGAGATGGAACTGCGCGGCGGCATCGCCCTTCGCGGCCATGGGACGAAAAAGTCGAAGGGCGGTCGGATAATCCGCGCGTTTGTAAGCAGCTATCGCCGGATCAACCTGTTGGGCCGCCAACGCGGAAGCGTTTACGCCCTCCCTGGCCATCCCGGCCTGTTCGCCGGACCCAGCGACCACCAGACAGATCAGCGCCAACACTGCCTTCATCGTGTCCGCCCTTCTCAGATTCGTCGCCGCCATTATCGACGCTGCCGCACCAAGATCGACCGCAAGTTGCTGGAACTTGTAGCACGATTTCGTCGCCTCGCGCGACCCGGCGATTTGTGTATCCACCGCGGAGCGTTTCCAGGCGGGTCAAGCAAAGGGGTCGCCAGGCCATGGCATTCCGGAGGATCGAGAGGGATTCGAACCCTCGAGGGGCGATTAACCCCTACACACTTTCCAGGCGTGCGCCTTCGACCGCTCGGCCACCGATCCATCCGGAGGCGGGGCGATAACCCGCGGTTATCCTGTTGGCAAGCGCGGGGGTCGCGCCATGAAGCGCCACACCCCGGAATCGGGAAGGGCGGCCCCCAGGTTTGGGAACCGCCCTTCCTTCCACCGGCCCTCCCGCCGAGATCAACGCAGGAGCTGGAGCACCTGCTGCTGCGATTGGTTGGCCTGCGACAACATCGCCTGCGCCGCCTGGCTTAGCACCTGTGACTTTGCCAGGTTGGTCGTTTCGACCGAGAAGTCGGCATCGACGATCCTTGATCGCGACGCGACGAGGTTGACCGAGTTCGACGACAGATTGTTGACTGTCGCCTCCAGCCGGTTCTGCACGGCACCGAGGTTGGCGCGATCGAGGTTGATCGTGCCCAGCGCCTCGTCGATCGAGTCGAGCGCGGCGACGGCGCCCGCCTGGGTCGTCAGGTCGATATCGGCAACCTTCAGTCCGCCGTCTTCCGAGCCATATTTATTGGCTTCGAAGCCCAGGTTGGTGAAGTTGGACGCGGCGCCAAAGCCAAGCGATCCGGCTTCGACAGCGATGGCCTTCGACGATGACAGCGAGACCGTGGCATAGGCCGTCTGGACGTTTTCGGCGACCGTCGGAACATCGACATCGACCGCGGTCGCCACGGTGTAGCCGGTTCCGGCGCCGCGAACGGTGGCGGTGCCAAGGCCGAAGCTGGCCGCCGACACGCCCGTGGACGTTTCAAATGCCACCGAGACGTTGCGGCCATCGGCGGCGGTCAGCGCCAGCCCACCCTTGCCATCGTCCGATGCGACAACGCCGGTAAGCCCGGTGTACTTGTTGATTTGCTTGGCCACATTGTCACGTGTGGCCTGGGCCGAGTCGGTTTCGCTCAGATTGATGTCGATCGTGACGCCGTTGATCCCGAGTTGCTTGACGCCGCCGTTGCCGGCGCCGACGACCGTCGTCACCGATCCGTCGATTGTCAGCGAATTGGCCTTTGCCGTGACGTTGGTGTCCGGCGTCGAAGCGTTGATGGCAGCGGCAATGGAGATCGCCGAGGCTTCCTTCTTGCTCGAAACAACGGTCGTATCCGAACTGGTATCATCCTCGGCCTTGCTGGCCCGGATGGCGAAGTTGTTGATCTTGAGATCGCCGGAATTGAGCGTCTTGGCCGTGGCCGCGGTGGTCGCGACGGCGCGGCTGTCGCTCGTCGCGGCCGAGACACCGCGTTCATAGCTGCCGACCTGGAGACCGGAGCGCGACACGCGTCCCGAGCTTGTCGAGCTGATGTCGACCGGATTGCCGTTGTTGGAAATCAGGTTGAAACTGCCCGATTGCGCGCCTGCCTTGAGGCCGGTTTCCGTCGCGGTCAGCGTCGCCATCGAGACGACGACGTTGCGACCGTCGGCGGCTTCGAGGCGGATACCCGTGAGATCGTCGCCGGTGTCGATGGCGCGGACGCCGGTCTGGCCCGTCATCGCGTTGATCGCATCGGTGACGAGCGTGCGGTTGCCGGCATTGCTCGTCGTCGACGTGATCGAAGCCGTTGTCTGGCCGTTGATGGTGATTGTGCCGGTCGCGGCGGTCGGAGCCGCCGTGGTCTGGGCGGCGCCGGTCATCACCGTATTGCCGACGACCGCCGAAACGCCGGTCTGGGCGCTGGCACGATTGATCGCGGCAACCTTGGCGACTGCCGAAGCACCCTTTTCGCTGGATGACAAATTGTCATCGTCCGCCGAGGAGGCCCCGATGGCGACGCCGTTGATGACGAGGTCGGAGGCAATAAGCGACTGGTTCGCCGAAAGATTGGCGGCGGTGGCTTCAAAGGCACCGGTGGCCGACAAAGCGGCGGTGGCGCCGGTGCCAAGATCCGAGGCGCGCGACGAGCCGATGTTGAGCTTGACGGTTTCACCGGCGCGGCTGCCGGTCTGCAACTGGACGCCCTTGGCCGAACCATCGAGCAGCTTTATGCCGTTGAAGTTGGTGCGCGAACCGATGTTGTCGATTTCGCTGGTCAGCTGCTTGATTTCGGCCTGCATTGCCTTGCGATCGTCACCGGTGACGGTGCCGTTGCTCGCCTGGACCGACAGTTCGCGCATGCGCTGGAGCATGTTAGTAACTTCGCCCATGGCGCTTTCGGCCGTCTGCGCCAGGCTGATGCCGTCGTTGGCGTTGCGGATGGCGACGGCAAGGCCACGGACGTCGGCGGTCATGCGCTGCGCAATCGCCAGGCCGGCGGCATCGTCCTTGGCCGAATTGATGCGCTGCCCGGTCGACAGGCGCTCCATGGCGGTGGCAAGTCCCATTTGCGACGTGCGCTGGCCTGCCTGGGCGGTCAGTGCCGAGATGTTGGTATTGATAACCGGCATGTCAATAAACTCCCGCTGCGGTTCCCCGGCCTCCGTGGGATCACGGGGCGCCGTGAACCAGATATCGGCGGCGGCGCGGAATGATTAACTGTTGGCAGGGTATTGGGGCTATGAGCGACGAATGAACGACGCGCCCAACGAATTTCCGCTGCTGCTCGCCGGCATGCCATTTGCCCTGCTGTATCGCGATACCCACCTTGTCATCATCGACAAGCCGGCGGGGATGGCGGTGCATCCCGGGCCAAAAACGCCCGACAGCCTCGAGGATTTCCTGCCCGACCTGACATTCGGCAACCAGCGCCTGCCGGTGATGGCGCACCGGCTCGACCGCGACACCTCGGGGTGCCTGATTCTGGCGCGGCATCCCAAGGCGATCAAGCGCGTCTCGGCGCTGTTCGAGGCGTCGCTGGTGAAAAAGCTTTATTGGGCGGTGCTGGAGATGCTGCCGGAGGCGGACAGCGGCACCGTCGATGCGCCATTGTCGAAAACATCGAGCGCCGAGGCCGGCTGGCGGATGATCATCGATCGTCGGGGTAAACGCGCCGTGACGCATTGGGAGGTCATCGATCGCGCCGCGCGGCTGGTGGCTTTCCGTCCCGAAACCGGCCGCACCCACCAGTTGCGCGTCCACGCCGCGTCGATCGGCTGCGCCATATTGGGCGACCCGGTCTATGGCGAGGGAAAGGGTCCGATGCGGCTGCACGCCCGCGCCATCACCCTGCCCTATGACGAAGCGGCGCCGTTGACGGTGACGGCGGACTTGCCGGGCGACTGGCCATCACGCGCGTTGTTTTCGCCGGCGGTGACTGGGCAAAAAAATCAGCCGGCGGGTTAAATTTTTCTTAAATTTTGCCGTAGTCGTGGTATAGCCTGATACTGGGCGCTACGGGGAACACTCCAGGTGCAGGAACAACATGGTATCGGCCGCGTCGAAGATGTGGCATTCGGCGGCGCGGTGATCCGTTTGGAGCGCGCGGTCCTTGATCGGCTGCAACGCCTCGGCGACACGGCGCTGGAGCTTTCGGGCACCGTCGGCGGCCAGGTCAAGATCAGGTCGAGCGGCGTCTGGCTGGTCGCCAATGTCCACGAGATGCACGCCGACAACGCCAACAAGGCATCGATTCTGGTCGGCGTCGAATTCCTGGGCGAAGGCGATGCGAGCGCGACGGGCGCGCTGGCGAATTTTCGCCGCGGAATCACCCGCTATCCGCGCACCGGCGACGAGGTGTTCGCGGTCAACCGCGGCGACCTGATCAATATCTTCAATGCCGGCGGCCAGCCGCATATCGAGGTCGGCGCCGTCTACCCGACGTCGGACGTGCGCGCCGGGCTGTTCATCGACGAGCTGCTCGGCCGGCATTTCGCGCTGGTCGGATCGACGGGATCGGGCAAGTCGTCGATGGCGGCGCTGATGCTCCATCGCATCATCGAACGCGCGCCGAACGCGCATATCGTCGTGCTCGATCCCCATGGCGAATATGGCAGCGCCTTTCCGGCGACCGGCAAGATCTTCAACGTCGACAACCTTGAATTGCCCTATTGGCTGATGAACTTCGAGGAACATTGCGAGGTCTTCATCACCAGCGATGGCGTCGAACGCGAGCTCGACAAATCGATCCTGGCGCGTTGCCTGTTGCGGGCGCGATCACAGAGCACCCTGGCGCGCACCTTCAGGAACCCGACGGTCGACAGCCCATTGCCATACCGGATTCCCGAATTGCTGGCGGAATTGAACGCCCAGATCGGCAAGCTCGACAACAGCAACGAGATCGCGCGCTATGTCGGGCTGAAGAACCGCATCGAGAATGTCATCAGCGATCCGCGCCACGCCTTCATGTTCAAGGGCAGATTGGCGACGGATTCGATGAAGGACTTCCTCGCCCGCATCCTGCGCATGGATGACGACGGCAAGCCGATTTCGATCGTCGACCTGTCAGGGGTGCCGTCGGACATCGTGTCGGTCGTCGTCGCGCTGCTGTCGCGGATCGTCATGGATCATGCGATGTGGGCGCAGGGCGAGCCACAGCGCCCGGTGCTGATCGTCTGCGAGGAAGCCCATCGCTATATCCCGGCGGACGGCGTCAAGGGCGCCACCGCCGCTCGCAAAAGTCTGGAGCGCATCGCCAAGGAAGGCCGCAAATACGGCGTCGCGCTGGCGCTGATCACCCAAAGGCCGTCGGATCTCGCCGAAGGCGCGCTGTCGCAATGCGGCACCATCATCTCGATGCGGCTGAACAACGACCGCGACCAGAATTGCGTGCGCAACGCCCTGCCCGAAGGTGGCCGCAGCTTTGTCGAAGCGATCCCTGGCCTTCGCCGCGGCGAATGCATCATCTGCGGCGAAGGCGTCGCGATCCCGGTGCGGGTGCGCATCGATCAACTGTCGGAACATTTGCGGCCCCGCTCCCACGACCCGCTGTTCAGCCGGTTGTGGACCGAAGCTGGCGGTGAGAGCGACATGCTCGACCGGACGATCTTCCGCTGGCGCAGCCAAACCGACCGGCTATCCGACGCGCAGCCGGCCACCGGCGCCAAGGCGACGTTGCTGCGCCCGCCGGTGAATGCGATGCTTGTTCGGGATGCCTCGGGCTGACGCGAAAGCGCTGACGTAACCGCCTCAAGGCGCTCAGGCCGCCAGGTCGGCGGCCGGCGTGTCGACTTCGGCGAGGGCGGCGAGGAACTGGTCGCACGAGCGTTCCCAGCTGAACAGCGCGCCATAACGGGCGCAATCGGCGCGTCGTGCCGTCAACGCCTGTCGCATTGCCGCCGCCAGATCGTCGTCGACGCCGCCGATGCGGGCACGGTTGACGCCCTCGGTGCCAAGGCCGTCCGCGCCCAATATGTCGAGCGGCCCCGGCACCGGATAGCCCGCCACCGGGGTGCCGCAGGCCAGCGCCTCGATGATGACCAGCCCGAAGGTGTCGGTGCGGCTGGGGAAGGCCAGCACATCGGCGCCGGCAAAGGTCGATGCCAGCGCCTCGCCGTGCAGGCTCCCGAGGAAATGCGCGTCGGGAAAGCGCCCCATCAGGCCGTCGAGCGCCGGGCCGTCGCCGACCACGACCTTGCTTCCCGGCCAGTCGGCGGCGAGGAACGCCTCGATATTCTTTTCGACCGCGACCCGCCCGACGTGCAGCGCGATCGGGCGCGGCAGGTCGGCGAAGGCCGGGTGCGGCGCACGATCGGCGGTAAACAGCCGCAGGTCGACACCGCGCGTCCATGGGCGGGTGCGGGTCATTCCATGCTCGGCAAGCTCGGCGGCGAGACGCGGTGTCGCCACAAGGACGTTGCTGGCGGGGCGATGAAAGCGTTCGAGCACCCGCCAGAACGGCCTTGGCGACAGGCCGGTGCGCGCCGCGACATAATCCGGAAAGCGCGTGTGGAAGCTTGTGGTGAACGGCACGCCGCGTTGCAGGCACCAGCTGCGCGCCAGCCAGCCGAGCGGGCCTTCGGTGGCGATATGCACCGCTTCGGGATCGAAGTTGGCAATTTTGGCGGCGACGCGGCGACGCGTGGTCAACGCCAGGCGGATCTCGGGATAGCGCGGCATCGGCACCGAAAAGAAGCGATCGGGGGTGATCGTCTGCACCCGGTGGCCGCGCGCCGCGGCGATGTCGATGACGGTCGAAAGCGTGCGGACGACGCCGTTGACCTGCGGGCTCCAGGCGTCGGAAACCAGGGTGATGCGCATCAGGCGGCCACCTGCACCAGGCTGGCTGCGTGCAGCGCCTTGGTTCGCGCTGCCCAATCAAGGATTTCGATCCGGCCATCGGCATGTTCGACAAGCGCCGTGCAGCTTTCCACCCAGTCACCGTCGTTCATATACAGGATGCCGTCGATATCGCGGATTTCGGCCGAATGGATATGGCCGCAGACGACGCCATCGACACCGCGTTCGCGCGCCGCATGGGCGACGACGTCCTCGAAGCGCGAGATGAAGGCGACGGCGTTCTTGACGCGGTGTTTTATGTACGCCGACAGCGACCAATATGGCAGGCCGAAGCGGCGGCGCACGGCGTTGAACGTGACATTCAGCCGCAACAGCAGCGAATATCCGACGTCGCCGGCAAAGGCCAGCCAGCGCGCATAAAGCACGACGCCATCGAATTCGTCGCCGTGGAGGACGAGCAACCGCTTGCCGTCGGCGGTGGTGTGGATGGCTTCGGACACGACCTCGACTCCGCCGAACGCCAGCCCGGTATAATCGCGCAAGGCTTCGTCGTGGTTGCCGGGGATATAGACGACGCGGGTGCCCTTGTTCGCCAGCTTGAGGACGCGGCGGATGATGTCGTTGTGGCGCGGCGGCCAATACCAGCCGCGTTTCAGCCGCCAGCCGTCGATGATGTCGCCGACGAGATACAGCGTCTCGGGCTTGATCGAATGCAGGAAGTCGTGGAGCAATTCGGCGTTGCAGCCCGCTGTGCCGAGGTGAGTGTCGCTGATCCAGACGGTGCGGAATTTCAACTTGCCGCGCTGGGTGACCTCGTCGTCGTCATGCCAGTGCTGCCGGGCAAAGCCACCGGGCCGTGGTGGCGCAAGCCCCCTGCCGCGAACATCAATGTCGCCGTCGTCGAATGCGATCAGCGGGTGACTTGCCATGCCTTTGGCCCTTAATAGCCTCGGATGCCAAGCCTTTACATGGCGCAGGTGACAATCTGATGTCGAAGATCGGTGGCGACCCACGACTTGGCTTATGCGACGCACGACCGGGCCGATAACGGTGATCGGTGGCGACGCAAGACCGGGCCGCGAGCCGACCTACGTAAAATTACGAACTGTCGGCGGCGGCGCCGGCGCATATCATGGCTGACGAGCATCGCCAGCGATACTCTGGTTCACGCGCGGTGCGGGAGAAAGCGATGGCCGATGTTCCGGTTCGCGATCACGCCGAGCACATGGTGCCAGCGGCGATGGTCGACGCCCTGCGCCGCCATGCCGAACCGCTGCCGCCGCCCGAAAACATCGACGAATTCGGGGCGTTCTTCGATCGCTTCGGCGACGCCGACGTCGTGCTGCTGGGGGAGGCGACACACGGCACGTCGGAATTCTATCGCGCCCGGGCGGCGATAACCCGCCGCCTGATTACCCATCACGGCTTCAACATCGTCGCCGTCGAGGCCGATTGGCCCGATGCCGCCCGGATCGACGATTATGTCCGGCACCGCGCCCCCCGCCCGCGGCTTGGCGACAGTTTCGTGCGCTTTCCGACCTGGATGTGGCGCAACATCGAGGTGCTCGAATTCGCCGACTGGTTGCGCGGCCATAATTCCGGGCTCGATGCCGAACAGCAGACCTCGTTCAACGGCCTCGACGTCTATAGCCTGGGGGAATCGATCCACGCCGTGCTGGCTTATCTCGACGAGGCCGATCCGACCGCGGCAGCGACGGCGCGGCGCAATTATGGTTGCCTGACACCCTGGCAGGACGAACCGGCGCATTACGGCCGCGCCGTCACGCAGGGCAGTCTCAGGTCGTGCGAGGATGGCGCCATCGCGCAATTGCGCGACTTGCTCGCCGAACGGCTCAAACTGCTCGGCCATGACGGCGAGGCATGGTTCGACGCCCTGCAGAATGCCCGCATCGTGCGTGCCGCCGAACGCTATTACCGGGCGATGTATCGCAGCTCGACCGAAAGCTGGAACCTGCGCGATCGCCACATGTTCGAAACGCTGCAGGCGCTACGGGCCTTTCGCGGACCCGGCGCCAAGGCTGTCGTCTGGGCGCATAATTCGCATATCGGCAACGCGGCGGCGACGGCGATGGGCTGGCAGGGCGAATTCAATATCGGCGAATTGTGCCGGACGGCGCATGGCGACAATGCCGTGCTCATCGGTTTCGGCACCGATACCGGGTTTGTCGCCGCCGCCAGCGACTGGGGCGCCGACATGCAGATCAAGACGGTGCGGCCGGCGCGGCCCGACAGTTACGAACACGCCTTTCGGCTGACCGGGCTGGCGCGGACGCTGACGGACTGGCGCGGC
>JANNJH010000534.1:0-11079 GCA_031405775.1 Sphingomonadales bacterium
CCATCGCCACCATCGCGCGCAACCGCCGGTCCGGCAGCAGCCCGGCGAAAGGCCGCGCCAGCCGGGCGGCGAACAACGCCAGCCGGAACCGCCCCGGATAGGGGATCACCCGCGCCAGCAGCCCGCGCAGCAACCGCTCGCCCAGAGGCCTGCGATAGGTCGCCTCGATATAGACGCGGGCCTGATCAATCAGGTGCATGTAATCGACGCCGGACGGACAGGTCGTGGTGCAGGCCAGACACGACAGACAGCGGTCGATATGCTTGACCGTCTGCGCATCCGCCGGGCGCCCCTTCTCCAGCATGTCCTTGATCAGGTAGATGCGCCCCCGCGGGCTGTCGAGTTCGTCGCCGAGCAGCACATAAGTCGGGCAGGTCGCCGTGCAGAATCCGCAGTGCACGCATTTGCGGATCACCGCCTCGGAGACGGCCGTCGCCGGATCGCCGAGCTGCGCGGCTGAAAAATTAGTCTGCATCGGGCATGCCTTTGAAACGGCCCGTCTCGAACACGCCGGCTGGATCGAACGACCGGCGGACGCGTGCCTCCAAGGCGGCGAGCGGCGGTGGTTGCGGGTGAAAGGCCGGCACGTCGGCGCGCATCGCCGCACCGGCGCGGATCAACATCGCATGGCCACCCGCAGCCGCTGCGGCGTCGCGCACCGCGTCCGCCGTGCCATCGAAGGTCAGCCATAGCAAGCCACCCGCCCAATCGATCAGGTAACGCGCGCCATGCGGCCGAAGCGCGGCGAGGACCATCAAGCAGCCGCTGATCGGCAGGCTGATCCGCCACAGCGGCCGGCCGTCATTCAGCGGCGCCAACGTCCGCAAATCAGCCCAGATCGCGGCGGCGACAGCATCGGATGCGGCATCGCCCCGGCAGATTCCACCTGGCAGCGCGTCGAGCATCGCCAGGCGGGCGCGGATCGATGGCCCAAAGCCTTCGAGACGCAGCGCCGTCAGCGCCGCGCCGCCGCGCGCGTGCCCGGGGATGTGCGCCGCCGCGGCGACGCTCGCCGGCGATCGCATCGCGGCTGTGATTATGCTGATCGCCTGGCTGGGCGAAGCGCCGTGGAATATTCGCGTCACCGATTCGCGCGGTCGCGGCAGCACTTTCAGCGTGACTTCGGTCAACGCCACCAGCCGTCCCCAACTGCCGCACATCAGCTTTGACAGATCGAAACCGGTGACGTTCTTGACCACCTTGGCGCCGGCGACAAACCGCTCGCCCCGCCCCGAAACCCCGGTGAAGCCGAGCAGATGGTCCCGCACACCCCCGGCCGACACCCGGCGCGAGCCGGCAACGCCCGCCGCGATCACCCCGCCAATCGTCGCCGCGCCGGACGGACGGCCAAACAACGGACCATGGTCGAACGGATCGAAGGCCAGCATCTGCTGCTCGCCCGCCACCAGCGCCTCGATCTCGGCGAGCGGTGTGCCGGCGCCGACGCTGAGCACGAGTTCGGGCGGATCATAGTCGATCACCCCGGAAAAGCCGGTCATGTCGACGACCGACGCGTCGCGGCGCGGCGCGCCGACATCGGCCTTGCTGCCGCCGCCGCGCAGTTCGAGACGCCCGCCGCGCGCAACGGCGTCGGCGACGATCGCGGTCAGCGCATCGGCGGTTGTCGGTCGGTTCGTGCCCATCAGAAACGCGGCAGGTCGGGGAATGGAACCTGTCCCTTGTGGACGTGCATGCGGCCAAGTTCGGCACAGCGATGCAAGCTGGGAAACACCTTGCCGGGATTGAGCAACAGCGCCGGATCAAAGGCGTGCTTCAACCGCTCCTGATGCGCGAGATCGGTCTCGGTGAACATCACCGGCATCAGGTCGCGCTTCTCGACGCCGACCCCGTGCTCACCGGTCAGCACGCCGCCGACTTCGACGCAGAGCCGCAGTATGTCGTTGCCAAAGGCTTCGGCACGACCCAGTTGCCCCGGCAGATTGGCGTCGTAGAGGATCAACGGGTGAAGATTGCCGTCGCCGGCGTGGAAGACGTTGGCGACGGCCAGCCCATATTGCGTCGAAAGTTGCGCCATGCGTTCGAGAACTTCGGGCAGCCGCCGGCGCGGAATGGTGCCGTCCATACAGTAATAATCCGGCGCCAATCGTCCGACCGCCGGGAACGCCGCCTTGCGCCCGGCCCAGAAGGCAATCCGCTCCGCCTCATTCCGGGAAATGCGCGTCGATACGGCGCCGTTGGCGATGGCGATCCGCTCGACCTCGTCAATCAGGTGCGTGCATTCGGCCGCTGGCCCGTCGAGTTCGACGATCAACAAGGCGTCAACGTCGAGCGGGTAGCCGACGTTGACAAAGGCTTCAGCGGCGTGGATCGCGGGGCGGTCCATCATCTCCATGCCGGCGGGGATGATGCCGGCGGCGATGACTTCGGCGACGCAGCGCCCGGCGCCCTCGACGGTGGCGAAGCCGATCAGCACGGCGCGCGCCGTCTCCGGCGTTGGCAAGATGCGCACCGTCACTTCGGTGACGACACCGAGCAACCCCTCCGATCCGACGATCACCCCGAGCAGATCGAGTCCGACCGGGTCGAGCGTGCGCCCGCCGATGCGCAGCACCTCGCCCTCCATGGTGACGAACTCGACGCCAAGAACATTGTTGGTGGTCAGGCCGTATTTCAGGCAATGCACCCCACCCGAATTTTCCGCGACATTGCCACCGATCGAACAGGCGATCTGGCTCGAGGGATCCGGGGCATAGTAGAACCCCGCGTCTTCGACAGCCTGGGTGACGGCGAGGTTGGTGACGCCGGGCTGGACGACGGCGATACGCTCGTCATAGTCGATTTCGAGGATGCGGTTGAGCTTGGCCAGGCCAAGCAGGACCCCGTCCGCAAGCGGCAGGGCGCCGCCGGACAGCGACGTTCCCGAGCCGCGCGGAACCACCTTGATGCCGTTGCGGTGGCACCAGGCCAGCACCTGCGCCACCTGCGCCGTGGTTTCGGGCAGCACGACGACCATCGGCGGCTGGCGATAGGCGGTGAGACCGTCGGATTCATATGGACGCAGCGCATCGAGATCGTCGATAACGCCCTCACCCGGCACGATCGCCTTGAGCGCGCGCACGATCTCGGCCCGCCGCGACAGGACGGATTGATCGGGCTCCGGCATCTTCAGCGACATGGCTCTCTCCCAAGGCCCGTATAGACGCTTCCGGAACTCTTCGATAGACGATCGATATGGAAAACAGTCTTTCCTCAGAGGAACGGATTGCAAGCGGCGACTATGCGCTTTTCGCCGCCGTCGTTGCGCGTGGCAGCCTGTCGGCGGCGGGGCGGGCGCTCGGGGTTTCGGCGCCGATGGTCTCGAAGCGGCTGGCGCGGCTCGAACAGCGACTCGGCGCCCGGCTGGTGCATCGGACGACGCGTCGGCTGGCGCTGACCCGCGCGGGCGAGCAGTTCCACGCCGACGTGCTCGCCATCCTCGCCGCCGTCGCCGCTGCCGAGCAGCGCGTCTCCGGGCAGCCCGGCGTGCCGCGTGGACCGCTGAAGCTGAGCGCACCGACGTCATTCGGCAGGCTCCATATCGCGCCCCACCTCGTCCGCTTTCTCGATACCTATCCGGCGATCGAATTGACGCTCGATCTCTCGGACGGCTTCAGCGACCTGCTCGGCGAGCAGATCGACCTGGCAATCCGCATCACGTCAGACGTGCCGCCGCATCTCAGTGCCCATCGCCTGGCGACCAGCGGCCGGATTCTCTGCGCCGCCCCGCGCTATCTCGATACACATGGCCTGCCGCAGGATGTGAAGGCCCTGGCCAACCACAACCTGCTCGCGGCTTCAGGCCAGCTTCCGTGGCGGCTGGTCGGACCGAAAGGTTTGCGGCTCGTCGACGGGGAGTCCACCGTCAGGACGAATTCGAGCGAGGTGGTGCGCGAACTGGCGATCGCTGGCGCCGGCATCGCGCTCAGATCGCTTTGGGATGTCAGCCGCGACCTGTCGGACGGCCGGTTGCAACGCGTTCTCCCCGCGTATCAGGGATCGGCCGACGTCGCCATCTACGCCGTCCACCAGCGGACCCCGATTGTCGCGCCGAACGTCGCTGCGATGATCGCCTGGCTCGCGGCACTCTACGATCCGGAGCCGCCCTGGGATAGCTGAGCCGGTACGAGCGATAACGCCTACGGCCTCGCGGCGGCAGACGGCAGCCGCGACATCTGTCTTGCTGCGCGCTTCGTCGCGGAACTCCAATACCATCATGATATCAAGTTGTTAAAAGCTAATATTGGACGTGTGCTGGCAAATACCCAAATGACCATGTGCTTCATCGCCGAGAAGATTCTCGGCCTTCCCCGATCCTATTGAGCCCGAGGCAAGCCGATGAGCGACGACGGTGGCCTGTCCGTGGCAATTGAAAATCACGTGGCGACAATTACGCTTCGGCGACCGCCCCATAATTTTATCGACTTGGCGCTGCTTGGCTTGCTGGCGGATCGTCTCTCGGCGCTCGACAGCGAGCCCGACTGTCGCGTGGTGATTCTTCGCGCGGAGGGCCGCTCCTTCTGCGCCGGCGCAGACTTTAGCGATACCGTCGCTGGCGGTGCCGTTCCCGATTCTGCTGGGATTTATCGTCAGGCGATGCGTCTATTCCGCACCGCCAAGCCGATTATCGCCGCCATCCAGGGCCCGGCGATCGGCGCGGGGGTTGGGCTCGCGCTCGCTGCCGACTTCCGCATCGCCGCGACCGCGGCGCGTTTCGCTGTCAACTTCAACCGGCTTGGCATCCATCCCGGCTTTGGCATCAGCTTCACCCTACCGCACGTCGTCGGAGAGCGGCATGCCGCGCGCCTGTTTTACACCGGCCAGCGAATTGACGCCGCTGAGGCACTGAGGATCAAGCTGGTCGACGAGGTCGTGCCGGACGACACGCTTTTTGAGCGCGCATCGGCGTTGGCGGCCGAAATCGCGCGTTCCGCGCCCCACGCCGTCCAGAGCACGCGCGCCACGTTGCGCGGCGACTTTGCCGATCGTGTGCGCGCGGCCAATGACCGCGAGCTCCAGATACAGACAGAGCAGTTCAAGATGGCGGACTTTCGCGAAGGAATCGCGGCGGCAAGCGAGCGGCGACCGCCCGTCTTCACCGGAGTCTGACGAGCTTAGACAGGCAACTGCCCGACCGAACGAGGATGTGAATGGATTTCCAATTATCCGACGAGTTCCGCATGCTCAAGGAGCTGGCTGGACGATTCGTCAAGGATCACCTGATTCCGCTGGAACCCGCGATCATGATGCGCGAAGCAAATGGTGGCCAGCTGGCGCTCACAACCGAGGAGAAAAGCCGGCTCGACGCTGCGTCGAGGGACCTTGGCCTGTGGGGCCTCGATGCCCCCGAGGAGATGGGCGGCTACAATCTGCCGCTGGTGGCGCTGATCGGCGTCAACGAAGCCTTGGGCAGTTCGATCGTTCCGTACGACTTGCCGCCGGACTCGCCCAATCTCCACATGCTGATCGAGAGCGCCAATCCCGAGCAACGCGAGCGCTATCTCGCCGCTTATGCACGCGGCGAAACGACATCGGCGATGGCGATCTCGGAGCCGGGCGCGGGTTCGGACCCGGCGGCGCTTGCGACGCGCGCCGAGCGCGATGGCGAGGACTGGGTGCTGAATGGCCGAAAGATCTGGATCAGCCGCGCGGACAAGGCGGACTGGACGATCGTGATGGCGATGACCGACAAGACCAAAGGCACCCGGGGAGGGATTTCGGCATTCATCGTCGATCGCGGCACCCCGGGCTTCGTGGTGGAGCGGCGCATTCCGATGATCGGCGGCGTCTCAACCTTTGAGATCAGCTTCACGGACTGTCGGATTCCCGCGGGAAGCCTGCTCGGCCGGGAAGGCTTCGGTTTCGCTCCGATGCAGACGCGGCTCACGACCCGACGCGTGCAGATTGCTGCCTGGTGCATTGGTCGCGCCCAGCGCGCGCTCGACATGCTGTGCGAATTCGCGCCCCAGCGCCGAACCTTTGGCGCGAGCCTGGCCGAGCGCCAGACTATCCAGAACTGGGTTGCCGATGGGGCGACGCGGATCCATGCGTGCCGGCTCATGACCTACGAGGCGGCATCGCGGATCGATCGCGGCGAGGACGCTCGTGTCCAGGTGGCGATGATCAAGCTCTTTGCCACCGAAACCGCCGCGACGGTCGTGGATCATGCGATGCAGGCCTTTGGCGCGATGGGCATGACGAAGGAAATGCCGCTCTATTTGATGGCGAACGAGAGCCGGCTCGCCCGCATTTACGAAGGACCGAGCGAAATCCACCGCTATATCATCGCGCGCGAACTCCTTGGCCTGCGCCGTTGACGGTCGATGCCCTGCCGCCAGCGGAACTCTATATCGATGGCGTGTGGGCCGCGGGCACGAGCGGCCGGATCCATGATGTGGTTAATCCTGCGGACGACAGCTTGCTCGGCCGGTTGCCGCTGGCTGGCGCAGATGACCTGGATCGTGCGATCCGGGCCGCGAACAAGGCCTTTCGCCCGTGGCGCAACGAAGCCCCGGCGGTCCGCACGGCGATCCTTCTGCGCGCCGCCGCGCTTATCCGGCGGGATGCGGCCGCGCTGGCACGCCTGACGACCTGGGAACTTGGGCTTCACATTCGGGAGGCGCTCGCGCTGGTGACGCGCGCGGCCGAGGTGCTCGAATGGGACGCGAACGAGGGTCGACGGCTCTATGGCCGTATCCTGCCCTCGGCAACGGGGCTGCATCAGAGCGTCATTCGCGAGCCGTTTGGCCCCGTCGCCGCTTTCGCGCCGTGGAACGGTTCCGTTTTCACGCCCTGCCGCAAGATCGGCAGCGCGCTTGCTGCGGGTTGTACGGTTGTACTCAAGCCGGCGGAGGAGACGCCGTTCAGCGCTATCGCGCTTGTCCGTCTGTTCGAGGAGGCCGGAGTGCCGGCGGGGGTGATCAACCTCGTCTACGGCGATCCGGCGGACGTCTCGGCGCAGCTCATCCAGTCCCCGCTCATCCGCCTTGTAACCTTCACAGGGTCCGTGCCGGTTGGAAAGCACCTTGCCCAGCTTGCGGCCGCCGAGATGAAGCCGACCATCATGGAACTAGGGGGCCACGCGCCGGTGATCGTCTGCGCCGATGCGGATGTCGACGCTGCCGCGGCACGGCTGGTCGAGGCCAAATATTTTAACGCCGGCCAGGTTTGCCTGGCCCCCTCGCGCGTGTTGGTCGAAGACGCGGTGTACGAAGCCCTTGTCGGGGAGGTCGTCAAGCGGGTCTGCCGGATACGGGTAGGCCACGGGCTTGATCCCGACGTCGAGATGGGGCCGCTCGCCAATCATCGCCGCCTGGAGGCAGTCGAGGCCCTTGTGCAGGATGCGGTGGGGCGGGGCGCGACACTGCGAGCGGGCGGCCAGCGGATCGGCAACACAGGCTGCTTCTATGCGGCGACAGTGTTGACCGACGTTCCCGCCGATGCTCGCATCCTGCGAGAGGAGCCGTTCGGACCGGTGATGACCATCAACCGGGTGAGCGGCATCGACGCGGCGCTGGATATTGCGAACGCCCTGCCTTTCGGGCTGGCCGCTTATGCCTTCACCCGCTCATCCGCCAACGCCGATCGGATCGCACGCGGCGTGGAGAGCGGCGTCGTCGGCATCAACCACTTTGGCGTCTCGACGCACGGCTTGCCGTTCGGCGGAGTCAAGGACAGCGGCCACGGCCGCGAGGGCGGCGCAGAGGGCATTCTCGGCTACACGTACGCCAAGACGATCAGCCACCGCCTCGACTGAGGCGGCGATACTGCGTCAAGCTCCACGAGCGGTATCAGATCGCCAGGACGAGCCGGTAGATGCGTGCCGCCGTGCCGGCGTAGAGCGCGCGCTTTTCCGAACTCGACGCTGCGGCGGTTATCCGCTTGAAGGCGTTCCAGAGTTCGGTGATTCCAGACGACTGACGGTCCGGAGGCGCGTTTGATTCGAACATGCAGCGATCGGCCCCGAACAGTTCGATGCACGTTTCGATATACGGTCGCCAAGCGTCGGCGAGCTGAACCGAAGTAGCGGGGCGATCGGTGAGATGGAAGCCGAAGCCGGATTGCGTCATGCCTAGCCCGCCGAGCTTGACCGATACGTTGGGGCATCGCGCCAGCGCCGCCATGTCCGTGCGCCAGCTCGCGAAGACTGCCTCCCGCTTGCCGGCGAAGCGGCCGACACCCAGCACGCTTCCGAGATGGTCGAGCACGATGCTGGTCCCGGGAAACGACCGGGCGAGATCGACGAGATCGGGAAGCTGCGGGTGGAGCAGCCAGACATCGTAGCTGAGGCCGAGTGGCGCGAGTTCGGCGAAGCCCTGGCGGAAGGTGGAATCCAGGAGCAGCCGGGGCGGGACATAATGGGCGAGATAGGTGCAGACAGCGTCTTCCTCGTCCCATGGCACCGAATAACGGATGCCCTTCAGACGTCCGCCGCCCGCCTCGATCCCCGCTTCGAGGACGTCGCGCACGGCGGCGCCCAGCATGAGGTCGGCGGCGCCGATGATACCCGCCGCGATGCGCATGGAGCCGTAGCGGCCCGAGCCCGCCATCGCCGCGACGCCGCGCGCGAACTCGATCTCACCGATGGGACGGAAGCGTTCTTCGCCGTACGCGCGATACATCGCGCCGGCCTCGGCATAAACGGTCGCCACGAAATTGTGGCCGCCAGACAGATCGGCAAGATAGTCGGGCAACATGTATTTACCCCACCGCGAGTCCCACAGATGGTGGTGAGAATCGACAATCGGCAGGTCGGGCTCGAGCGCGGGCTCGCTCTCGCCGTGGGATAGCCACTCGGCCAGGGAAGCATCGTCGCGATAGATCGATCCGCGATACTCGACCATTATCCTATCCTCCCCTTGGGCATTGTTCGGGCCCGGCCTTGGCGCTGCGGAACTCGCGCCTGCCCAGAGTCGAGGCCTCCCGGCGATCAGCGCAACGCGAACCCTTCATAGCCGTTTGCCGCCACCTCGTCGCACTTCTTGAAATAGACCGGCTGCCCACCGGCGTACGCGATGAGTTGCCGTGCTTTGCCTGGTATGTTGGCGCCCATGTACCAGGAGTCGGCTTCTGCAAACAGCGTCCCGGCGGCCACTTCCTCGGCATGCTCGGTCCAGGCGCGCTGCGCCTCCTCGGTGGCCTCGATGCGCGTAAGGCCGTTCTCGCGCATGTAGGACAGGCATTTGACCACCCATTCCCCCTGATGCTCCGCGCAGGTCGGGCCGTTGCAGAAGGACGACGGACTCTGCGGCCCATAGATCACCAGCATATTCGGGATGCCGACGATGCCATAGCCGAGATAAGCCTTGGCGCCGGTCTTCCACATGTCCTTGAGCGACTTGCCGTCGGTACTGCGGATGTCGATGCTGGTGAGGCCGCCGGTGATCGCGTCATAGCCGGTCGCAAGGACCAGAATGTCGAATTGATATTCCCTTTTGCTCGTTCGCACCCCGGCCGGAGTGATCTCCAGGATCGGCTCCTCACGCGTATCGACGAGCTCGACATTGTCCTGGTTGTAAACCTCGTAATAGCGCTGTTCGAGGCTGGGGCGCTTGAGCCCGAAGGGGTGGATCGGCGCTGTCGGCGCCAGCTTCTCGGCAAGCGCGGGATCCTTTATTCGGGTGCGCGTCTTGTCACGCCAGAAGTCGTAGGAGGTATGGTTGGCCGCCTTGTTCTGCAGCACGTCCGCGTAGGTGCCGAGCCAGAAGCCAAAGCCGCCGTGTGCCCAGCGGGCTTCATAAACGCCGTTACGCTCCTCTGCGGAGACCTCCAGCGCCGACTTGTCGCTCGGCATGATGTCGACGCCGGCATAGGAGTCCGCAACCGCCTTGAAGCGGCCCGCGGCGAGCTGCTTCTTGATGGAATGCTGGTCCTCGTCCGTCAGCTTTTTCTGTTGCATCGGCAGCGCCGTGTTGGGCGTGCGCTGGAAGACGGTGAGGTGATCGACGATCGGTGCGACCTCCTGGATCACCTGCACGCCGCTCGCGCCCGTGCCGATCACGCCGACCTTCTTGCCTGCGAATTCGACGCCCTCTTGCGGCCACATGCCGGTATGGTGGCACTCGCCCTCGAAGGTCTCGAGCCCTTTGAATTCAGGTATGTACGGTTTGGACGCGAAGCCCGTGCACATCACCACGAAACGCGCGCTAAAAGTCTTCCCGCCCTGGGTGCGGAGCGTCCACTTGCTGGCAGCCTCGTCGAAGGCGGCGGCGGTGACCCGGGTGTTGAAGCGTATGTCGCGGCTGAGATCGAGCTTCGCATCGACATATTTGAAATAGGCGTGGACCTCGTCGCGCCCCGGAAATCGCTCGCTGAATTGCCAGCCTCTCCAAAGGTCTTCCCGCGAGAATTGATAAATCGCGCCTTCGGAATCGAGTCGGGAGCCGGGATAGGAATTCCAATACCATACGCCGCCAATGCCGCCGCCCGCCTCAAGCACCTGAACCGAAAAGCCCAGTGAACGGAGACGATCAAGCTGATAGAGGCCCGCGAAGCCGGCGCCGATGACGATAACCTCGAATTCCTCGACGGCGTCTCCGATATTCGGCGCTTCGGCGGCAGCAGAACCCATCTAACTATCCTTCCCAATTTCGTTGCGTGATTCTCGCCCCGATGCAGCGAGTCACGCGCGCCAAATAAACGCTGTGTCGGCACCGGTTTCGGTCTGGATCTGTTTCAGTCCCTTTTCGACCGTTTCGCCGCCTGCTCGCCGAGACAGTCGCGTAATGCCAAAAGTTATGGCGCGGTTGCGCCTGGGTCCAATATCATAAGAGCGACTTTAGATATCGATCAAGTTTTAGACGAGTCGTGCGACGCCATCCACCCCCAGACGTGCGGCCCCGGCCCGAATTATTCACCGGCAGCGCTGTTCCGGGTTGGCGAGCGTCGCTTAACCTAATGATTTTTAATAAAGAATGGGTGTTGACGCCACCCTCGATGCCAAATCGCCCACCGGTCGCCTGGTGAACAAGAAGGGCTAGACGAAATTGCACCGGGTTTCTATTCGGTGCTACAAGGCGTCGCTAGCCCGGTGACCGGGGTACATGCGGTGGACAGGATCAGCACGCTCAATGGTAATTCCCA
>JANNJH010000535.1:0-3951 GCA_031405775.1 Sphingomonadales bacterium
GTCTATGCCGGCGACCGGCTGACGGCGGGCGGCACGCTGATGGCGATCGATGCTGGCCGGGCGCATTGCGAAACTTGGCTGCGCGCCGAGGGCCGCGACATCGTGATCTCCGGAACCGCGACGATTTTGATTTAAGCAGAAGGAATTAGATTATGCCGAGTGGACCATTCGCACATGTTTGCATGCTCGTTAAGGACCTCGACCAGGCGGTCGAGGACTGGACGAAGATCCTGAAGGTGCTCGACCCCAAGGCGCTCGAAAAGCGCCTGGTGAAGTATGAGACCTTCTCCAGCGGTTCCGATGCTGGGATGCGCTGGGCGACCTTCGTCAACGAACAATCGACCGAGATCCAGTTCATCCAGCCGGGCAAGGGCACGCCGCTGGGCGACCGTCTCGACAAGGTCGGCGAGCATGTCCATCACCTGTGCTTCACTACCGACGACGTGCCGGGAACCATGGAAAAGCTGCGCGCCGAAGGCCTGCAACTGATGGGCGGCGGCCAAACCTTCAACGACCCCGACATGACCTGGCAAAAATGGAGCTGGGTCGGCCCGAAGAGCGCGCATGGCGTGCTGATCGAGGTCGCCTCGCCCTATGAGAGCCATAACGATGGCCTGTGGCATCACGCCCCCGGCAAGTTCGTCTATCAGGGCTCGCAGGCCGAAGCCGCGGAATAATGGAGTCGGGGCGGCCAACACCGCCCCGCTCGCCGGAACCGATGTCGGTGCCCTCACCAGCTTACGAGCGCCTTGCCGGTGACGGGATAGATCTCGCCGCCGAAGTATCAGGGCCGCCGGACGGCCAGCCGGTGCTGTTCTTCCACGGCGGCGGGCAAAGCCGCCGATCGTGGCGCGGGACCGCACAGCGCCTCGCCGCCAAGGGCTATCGCACGCTCAATTTCGATCTGCGCGGCCATGGCGACAGCGGTTGGGCCAGCGACGGCGACTATCTGCTCGACGCCTTTGGCCGCGATGTCGCGCGGCTGATCGATCATTTCGACCGCCCGGTTTGCCTTGTCGGCGCTTCACGCGGCGGCCAGGCGGCGCTCGTCGGGGCATCGCTGCGTCCAGGGCGGGTTTCGCTGCTCATGCTGGCGGATGTCGCGCCGCTGATCATCGAAAGCGGCGTCGATCGCGTCAGGGACTTTTTCCAGGCCAGCGCCGGTGGTTTCGCCGATGTCGATGCGGCGGCCGATGCGCTGGCCTTTCACCTCGACCAACCGCGCAATCGCGAAACATCCGGCCTCGCCAAGGCACTGCGGCGCGGCGACGACGGACGGCTGTACTGGCACTGGGACCCGCTGACGGTCGCGCCGGCGATGCTCAATCCGCCATCGGAGGGCGAGCGCATCGAGGCTGCGGCCAAAATCCTGCAATGTCCCGTCGTCATGGTGCGCGCCGAACATAGCGACGTGATCTCAGACGCCGGCGTCGCGCGGTTCCACGAACTGACGCCGCAGTTGGAAGTCATCGAAGCCAAGGGCGTCGGCCATATGTTCACCGGCGACAGGAACGACGCGTTCGCCGAAACGCTGCTCGAACAACTCGCCCGCTTCGCGCCGACAACCGCATGAGCCGCGGCGCCGCCTTTGTCGTCGGCGGCAGCGGCGGGCTGGGCAGCGCCATCTGCCGCAGGCTCGCGACCGAATGGGACGATGTCATTATCGGCTATCGCTCCGGCGCCGCATCGGCGCAGGCGACCGCCGCATCGATCGGCCCACGCGCCCATGCCATGCGGTGCGACCTCGGCGACAACGACAATGTCGCCGCCGCGATCGCCGATGCGGCAACGCGGTTTGGCGGCATCGGCGCGATGGTTTTCGCCAGCGGCGTCGCGATCGGGCAACCCTTTGTCAGCAAGATCGCCGAGCCGGCCTGGCGCGAGGTCATCGAGACCGAGATCATCGGCTTCACGCGCGTCGTCGCCGCCGCCTTGCCGATCTTCCGGCGCCAGCGGTACGGCAATTTCGTCGCCGTCGTCTCGGTCGCCAACTACGCCTATCCGCCCGGCGATGCGCTGTCTTCGGTGCCCAAGGCGGCGATCGAATCGCTCGGGCGCGCCATCGCCAAGGAGGAAGGCCGCTTTGGTATCAGGGCCAATATGGTGGCGCCGGGAATCATCGATGCCGGGCTTGGCGCCGCCTTCCTCAAGGATCTCTACGATCCGCAGGTGTGGGAAACCCAGCGCCAGCGAGTCGCGCTCCGCCGCTTCGGCAGCGGCGACGAAATCGCCGAAGCCGTGGCGTTCCTCGCCTCGGAGCGCGCCCGCTATATCACCGGCCAGACGCTGATCGTCGACGGTGGCTTCAGTTTATGACGCGCAAAGGAAGACAGAAATGACCGACGCACGCGACGGCGAACTCGAAGCCATGATCCGCAGCAATTATGACCTGTGGAATGCCGGCAAGGCCGACGAACTGACGGCGCTTTTCAACAAGCTGGGACCGAACGGCTACACGATCGAATATGTCGGATCGGCGCCGCAGGACGGCGCGCGGGCGATGACCGAGATGTGGGCCACATACGGCGGCAAGTGCACGACCGAAGCCAAAGAAGTGCTGGTCAACGGCAACGAGGGCGCGGCCTATGTGCTCAATCATCTCCAGACCGACAAGGGCGTGGTCGTCCTGCCCAGCCTCGAAACCTACAAGGTCGAAGGCGGCAAGCTCCACATCCGCTACTTCCACCGCGCCCCCGACTGATCAGACTACGCCGGCCCAGCGGGCGGCAAGGAAACAGCGCAGTTCATCCGTGAGCTCGGCGTCTTCGGGCGCCCCGCCAAAGCCGCCGTGCGGCATCGCTTCGAACACATGAAGTTCGGCGGCGATGCCGGCGCGGCGCAGGGCGCGATGCATCAGCACGGTGTTCGACAGGAACAGGTCGCGGGTGCCGGTCTGCAGGAACGTCGGCGGAAAACCCCGGGTGAAGTCGCCGAACAGCGGCGAGACATGGGGATGGTCAAGGGCTGCGCCACCGGCATAAAGCGCGTTGAGCGGGGCAAGGCTGCCGGTCAGCATCGTGTCCAGCCCGAGCATCGTGGCGAAGGAATCGCCCGATTCGGTCAGGTCGACCTCGGGCGTCAACAGCACGGCGGCGGCGGGCAGCGGCAAGGCCGCGTCAACCAGCCGCAGCATCAGCGCCGCGGCAAGATTGCCCCCGGCCGAACTGCCGCCGACGATGATCGCCTCGGGCGCATGGCTGTCGAGCAGGGCCTGATAAACCGCGACGCAATCATCGAGCCCGGCGGGATAAGGATGATCGGGCGGCATCCGATAATCGACCGCAACCACCCGCACGCCAGTCCGCAGCGCCGTCGCCCCGGCCATCAACCGCGCCGCGTCGCCGCCCAGATAAACCAGCGCGCCGCCGTGAATATCGAGATAGACGCGGCGCGAGGCCGGATCGCAACCATCCGGCGTCGCGATGAAGACCGGCACGCCGTCCAGCGTCGCGCTTGTCACTGTGACGCCGTCCTGCGGCATCCGCTCGGTGAGGAACGCCATCATCATGGCGTCCTGCTCGGCGACATGACGGCGCCATCCGATGACATCATCCGGCGCCGGCAGTTCGGCCTGCGGCAGGCTGGGCGCCGCAAGCGCGGCCTGTGCCTGGGCACTGACCGTGGGCGGCGGCGGCAAGCGTCGGCCGGTCACCAGATCGTCCGCATCTGGGCGTTGATGCGGCGCGCGCGGATCGCCGCTTCGCGCTGCGCCGCCGAAATCGCCGGCGTGTCGGCCGGAAGCGCGCCCCGCACATCGACAAGCTTGAGCTTGCGCAGCGACGGCGTCGGCCGTTCATCGGTGTTGAACCAGCGCCCCTGGATCGCGCCGCGCGGATAGCCCGACGTATCGAGCCAGTTCGGCACGCCGGGGTCGCGCGCCGAGATCACGGCGCGGAACACCCCATCGCCATCGACGCTGGCCTGCGCATCGTTGAGGCTGCTCTGGTTGTT
>JANNJH010000536.1:0-2393 GCA_031405775.1 Sphingomonadales bacterium
AGATCGAAGATGTCGGCGGCAGCCTCAACGCCTGGACCTCACGCGATACCACGGTGTTCCACGCCCGGCTGCTGGCGCGCGACCTGCCGCTGGGCCTTGGCCTGATCGCCGATCTCGTCACCAACCCGCGTTTCGACGACGATGACCTGGCGCGCGAAAAAGACGTTGTCCTTCAGGAGCTTGGCGAGGCCCGCGATACGCCCGACGACATTGTTTTCGACCATCTCCAGGAAGCCGCCTTTCCGGGGCAGGCGCTCGGCCGTTCGATCCTTGGCAGCGAGGACAGCCTGGCGCGGCTGACCACCGACCACCTGCGGGACTGGCTGGCGCGCCATTATGGCAACCAGCGACTGACGCTTGTTGTTGCCGGAAAACTTGTCCATGACGATGTCATGCGCCTTGCCGAAGCCGCCTTTCCCAACGCCGGTCAGGCCGATGCCCCCAGCGCCGAAGCGGTGAAATTCGCCCCCGGCCAGTTCGCCGATCCGCGCCGCTTCGAACAGGCGCAGCTGACGTCGGGCTACCCCGCCCCCGGCCATTACGACCCCGACCATGATGCCGCCGCGCTGTTCACGCTGGCGGCGGGCGGCGGCATGTCGTCGCGCCTGTTCCAGGAAGTCCGCGAAGCCCGGGGTCTCGCCTATTCGATCAGCGCCGCGACCACCCCCTATGCCGATGGCGGGCTGATGAGCGTTCATGCCGCCACTGCCCGCAAGGATGCCGCCAGGGCGCGCGACCTGATCGACCGCGTCCTCGCCGAAGCCGCGCAAAGCCTTGAACCCGCCGAACTGGCGCGTGCCAAGGCGCAGGGCGTCGCGTCGCTGCTGATGGCGCTCGAAGGCCCGCAGGGACAGGGCGATTATCTGGCCCGGCAATTGCTCGTGCATCGCCGCTGGGTGCCGGCCGCCGAAGTCGTCGCGCGCATCGAGGCGGTGACGCTCGACGCGGCGCGTGCCGCCGGCCGCGCCATGCTCGCCCATGCCCCGGCGCGGGCCGAGATCGGCGCGGTCGTCAAGCCGCGCGCGGCGCGTGGATCGGCGAAATCGGCCAAGTGACCAGCCTCGATATTCTCGTCACCGAAGGCTGGGACGATTATGCCCTGCTCGATTCGGGCGATGGGCGAAAGCTTGAACGCTACGGCCCGTATCGCTTCATCCGGCCCGAGGCGCAGGCCTTGTGGAAGCCCGCCGAGGCTGAATGGAAGGCCGATGGCGAATTCACCGGCGGCCGCGACGATGAAGGCGGAGGCCGCTGGGACCTTGAGTATGAAGTTCCTGAACGCTGGGTGCTTGCCCGTGGCCCGGTGCGCTTCCACGCCACCAACACGCCGTTCCGGCATCTGGGATTCTTCCCGGATATGGCGGCGCAATGGGACTGGATGCGGGCGCGGATTGTCCCCGGCGCCCGTATTCTCAACATGTTCGGCTATACTGGCGTCGGCAGCCTGATCGCCGCCGAGGCGGGGGCGACCGTCACCCATGTCGACGCCAGCAAGAAGGCGGTGGCATCGGCGCGCGAAAATGCGGCACTGTCGGGGTTGCCCGAAACATCGGTGCGCTGGCTGACCGATGACGCGTTGAAGTTCATGCGGCGCGAAGTACGGCGCGGCAGCAAATATGATGGCATATTGCTCGATCCGCCCAAATATGGCCGCGGCCCCGATGGCGAGATCTGGGCGCTGGAGCGCGATTTGCCCGAGCTGATGCATTTGGCGCGGCAATTGCTGTCCGACGACGCGGCGTTCCTGGTGCTGACGGTTTATGCCATCCGCATGTCGGCGCTGGCGATCCTGGCGCTGACCAACGAAGTGATGGCCGGCGCCGGCGGCAAGATCGAGGCCGGCGACATGGCGATCCGCGAGGCAGCGCGCGGGCTGTTGTTGCCGACGGCGATCTATACGCGGTGGAGTGCTTAGCGGGGCTTTGCGCGGGGTGATTCTCGGGCTTGCGGCGGGTGGTCCTGATGGTCATTGCACATTCCGGAAGGTTACCAAGGTTAGTCGGTCGTGCTCGTGCAAGGTTTCACGCACCTTTCGGCGCGGCGATTGTTCCTGGCGATGTCAAAGAGCGAACGGCGTCGCGTATTTAACCGATTTGGTTGTAAAAGTCAAGAGATTGCATTCGAGCACCAATAGCGCAACCCCTCGCAACCCATACGGAAAAGGGGCGGCCGTTGCCGACCGCCCCTTGGCATTCAAACGCCTTCTTGTTCAGGCGGCAACGGCCGTGCGACGGCGGCGAGCGGCAGCGCCGACCAAACCGAAACCGGCGATCATCAGAGCCCAGCTCGCGGGTTCGGGAACCGCACCATTGATATCGAGACTGACAACCGTGTTCGTGTCGAACGCAAGGCCATTCCAGTTGACGTAGATATTATTGGCATCAAACGTAATG
>JANNJH010000537.1:0-3532 GCA_031405775.1 Sphingomonadales bacterium
CGGTGATGACGCCCTCGATCCCGGTCTGGCCGACCAGCGCGCTGATATCCCCGATCCCCGCCACACCACCGCTGGCGATGACCGGCAACGTCGTCGCGGCGGCAAGATTGAGCGTCGCGTCGATGTTGACGCCCTTCAGCATCCCGTCGCGACCGACATCGGTGAACAGCAGCGCCGCGACCCCGGCGTCCTCGAAACGGTGCGCCAGTTCGGCGACGGCGACCGTCGATAGCGTCGCCCAGCCGCGCGTCGCCACGAACCCGTCGCGGGCATCGACGGCGACGACGATACGCCCCGGATACGCCCGCGCCACTTCGCGAACCAGATCGGCGTTTTCCAGCGCCGCGGTGCCCATGACGACGCGCCAGACGCCCGCCGCCAGCCAGGCTTCGACATCGGCGCGGGTGCGGACGCCGCCGCCGACCTGGACGCGGCCGCCCGCCGCCTTGAAGGCCTTGACCGCGGCGGCGACGCCTTCGCCGTTGCGGCTGGCCCCGGCAAAGGCGCCATCGAGATCGACGACGTGCAGCGCCCGCGCCCCGGCGTCGGCGAAGACCTGCGCCTGGGCGCCGGGATCGTCGGCATAGATCGTCGCGCGGTCCATATCGCCTTCGGCAAGCCGGACGCATTTGCCGTCCTTGAGGTCGATGGCGGGAAAAATGATCATGATTTCAACCAGCGTGCAAGGAAGGCAAGGCCATAGGCCTGGCTTTTTTCGGGGTGGAACTGGACGCCGGTGATGTTGCCGCGCGCCACGATGGCGGGAAACACGCCGCCATGATCGCTGACGGCGCGGATGTCGCCGGCGTCATCGGGGTCGAAGCGGTAGCTGTGGACGAAATAGGCGTCGCCCTCTGGCTCGCTGCTGTCATTAACCGCCGTCACCGTGTTCCACCCCATGTGCGGGATCTTCAACGCCGGATCGACCGGCCGCAGCCGCGTCACCGTGCCGGGCAACCAGCCAAGGCCGCGATGCACGCCATGTTCATGGCCTTCGCTGGCGAGCAGCTGCATGCCGACGCAGATGCCCAGAAACGGCCGCTGCCGTTCGCGCACCGCAAGCGTCAGCGCGTCCTCGATCCCCGCCGCGCCGCGCAGGGCGTTGATGCATTGGGCAAAGGCGCCGACGCCGGGCAACAGGATGCGGTCGGCGGCGGCGATGCATAGCGGGTCGCTGGTGATCTCGACATTGGCAGCCCCGGCGGCCGCCAGCGCACGCGCCGCCGACCGAAGATTCCCCGCGCCGTAATCGACGACGGCGACCCGTTCAGCCATCGGAGCGCGGCGCCCCTCCGAGTGTCCCCTTCGTCGAGGGCACCGCATCGGCCTTGCGCGCATCAATGGCGACCGCAACGCGCAGCGCCCGCGCGATGCCCTTGAAGCAGCTTTCGACGATATGATGGTTGTTGACGCCATACAGCGTCTCGATGTGCAGCGTGATCCCCGCCGACCCGGCGAACGCCGCGAACCATTCCTTGAACAATTCGCTGTCCATCTCGCCGAGCCGCGGCTGCGAAAAGCCGGATGTCCACACCAGATAAGGCCGCCCCGAAATATCGAGCGCCACCCGCGTCAACGTCTCGTCCATCGGGATCAGCGCGTCGCCATAGCGCGTGATGCCGCGACGATCGCCCAGCGCCCTGGCCACCGCCTCGCCAAGCGCGATGCCGCTGTCCTCGGTGGTGTGGTGCGCGTCGATATGCAGGTCGCCCTTCGCCGTCAGCGTCAGGTCGATCAGCGAATGCCGCGAAAACTGTTCGAGCATATGGTCGAGAAAGCCGATCCCGGTCGAAACCCGATATTCGCCGGTGCCGTCTAAATTGACGGTCACCTCGATCGAGGTTTCCTTGGTGCTGCGGCTGACGGATGCGATACGTGCTGTCATGATGCGGCGGGTAAAGCATCGCAGGCACAGGGGCAAGCTTGCGGGTCAACGCTTCGCTGCGAACCAGATCACGTGGCGCGGCCCCTTGTCGTTGGCGCGCGCCCGCACCACGACTTCCTCGGTGGCAAAGCCGGCATTGCCGAGACGCCGCTTGAAGGCGTTGTCCGGCGCCGCCGACCACACCGCCAGCACGCCGCCGGGCCGCAGCGCCGCCTTTGCCGCCGCAAGGCCGCGCGCCGAATACAACCCGCCGTTGGCATCGCGCGACAGCCCATCCGGGCCATTGTCGACATCGAGCAGAATCGCATCATAGCTGTTGTGCGCCGCAGCGATCAGCGCCGCGACATCGCCTTCGACCAGCCGCACGCGGCGATCATCGAGGCACCCCGCCGTCAATAGCGCCATCGGCCCGCGCGCCCAGTCGATGATCTCGGGCACCAGCTCGGCGACGGTCAGTTGCGCGTCGGCCCCCAGCGCCGCCAGCGCCGCCCGCAGCGTGAAGCCCATGCCATAGCCGCCGATCAACAAATGCGGCGCCTTACGGTCGGCCAGCCGCGCGCAGGTCATCGTCGCCAGCGCCGCTTCCGATCCGCTCATCCGGCTGTTCATCAATTCGTTGCGATCAAGCACGATCATGAAGTCGCCGCCGCGCCGGAACAGCCGCAGTTCCGCGCCATCGGGGACTTTGGCCGTCGCCAGCAACTCGCGTGGGATCATCGCAGCACACTCCAACGGCATCGGGCTGAACCGTGCGCCAATCGGGCGGGCACGCGGCATTCGCCGAACCTCACGCCCTAGGCAGCAGCATCGCCAAGCGCGAGCATAATCGTTTCGAAGGGCCGGGGGCTTTTTTGCGATGATGCGCCTTCCTACATCGGCGCAGACCGTCAATCGCAACCGAAAGCCCAACCTCCCATGGCAGATTTCCCCGATTGGCACGGCACCACCATCGTTTCGGTCCGCAAGAACGGCCGGGTCACCATCGCCGGCGACGGCCAGGTGACGATGGGCCAGACCATCATGAAGCCCAACGCCAAAAAGGTCCGGCGGCTTGGCCCCGGCGGCCTTGTTATCGGCGGTTTCGCCGGCGCGACGGCCGATGCCTTCACGCTGTTCGAACGGCTCGAGGCCAAGCTCGAACGCTATTCGGGGCAGTTGACGCGCGCCGCCGTCGAGCTTGCCAAGGACTGGCGCACCGATCGCTATTTGCGCCGGCTGGAGGCGATGATGATCGTCGCCGACAAGGAGGTCACCCTCGTGCTGACCGGCACCGGCGACGTTCTCGAACCGCTGGGCGGGGTCGCCGCCATCGGATCGGGCGGCAATTTCGCCCTCGCCGCTGCCCGCGCCCTGAGCGATTCGGACCATGATTCCGAATCGATCGCGCGCCGCGCCATCGGCATCGCCGCCGAGCTTTGCATCTACACCAACGACCAGCTGACGGTCGAAACCATCGACGCGGGAGAGGAAAAATGACCGTGGCGACGCCGATCAACGCCGCCGACGCCGGCCTGACCCCGCGCGAGATCGTCGCGGCGCTCGATCGCCATATCGTCGGCCAGGCCGATGCCAAGCGCGCCGTCGCCGTGGCGCTGCGCAACCGCTGGCGCCGGCAGCAGCTGCCCGACAACCTCCGCGACGAGGTGT
>JANNJH010000538.1:0-1817 GCA_031405775.1 Sphingomonadales bacterium
TGAGCATTCTCTACGCGCCCGCGGCGGTGCGCCCGGCGTTGTTGGCGCTGCATGGCCTCGATCTTGAACTGGCGAGCGTGGTGGCGGGCACCTCGGAGCCGATGATCGGCGAGATCCGGCTGGCGTGGTGGCGCGAGGCGCTGATGGGGCTCGATGGCGGCATCGTGCCGGCGCAGCCGCTGCTCGAAGTTTTGGCGGCGGCACTGGCGCTGGGGCTGACGGGGGCGGACCTCGCGGCGCTGGAGGATCGCTGGCTCGGTCTGATCGGCAGTGACGATGTGCCGGCCTCGCATATCGGCGGCGGCGGGGTGCTGTTCGCGCTGGCGGCGCGGCTTGGGGGCGGCGATGTCGATCTGGCGCGGCGGCTGGGCGAGATGTGGGCGGCGGGCGATGAAGCGCCTTTGCCGAAAATCGCCACGCCGCTGCGGCCGTTGCTGGGGCTGCTGCGGCTGGCGCAGCGCGATGCCGCGAATGCTCGCGCCGGCCGCCGGCGTGAACCGCGCGGCAGCGTCGGTCGCCAGCTGCGCTTGCTCGCGGCGATTGCCTTTGGTCGCTGAAACCGCCAGAGACGTTGCTGCGGGGTCGCATGTCGTTGAAGGGGCTGGAGATGCGGCGAATGCTGGCGCTCGGGCTGGCGCTGCTGGCGCTCGTCGCGGCGGGGTTCCTGTGGACGCGTGACCGACCAGTCGCCGCGGCGAGCGAGGCGGCGATGCCGGCGGCCGACCCGGATGCCGATGACGCCGACACGGCGCTGGTGGCGCCGCGCAGCAACGTCACCGCCGCCGACCGCGAGGCGCGGCGCTTCGCGCGTTATGACCGGAATCGCGACGCACACGTCAGCCGCGACGAATATCTCGCCAACCGCAAAAAGGCCTTCGCCAAGCTGGATATGAACGGCGATGGCCGGCTGGGCTTCGAGGAGTATTCAACGGCGACAGTCAGGAAATTCGGCAAGGCCGACCGTGATGGCGACGGCGCGCTGGCGGCGACAGAATTCGCGGCGACGGCGGTGAAACGGCGCGACAAAGCCCCGGCTCCATGCGTCCCGGAGGGGTAACCTAAGCCGCCATCCACGCCGCCAGGTCCGCTCGCGCCCGCGCCACCAGCGCCGGTTTGCGCTGGTCCTTCGAGGAAGGCGCCGGGCTGAGCGGCGGGAACAGGCCGAAATTGACGTTCATCGGCTGGAAGTGCGCCGCATCCGCGCCGCCGGTGATGTGCGACAGCAGCGCCCCCAGCGCGGTGGTCGCGGGCGGCGGCACCGGGGTCCGGCCCTGGGCGTCGGCGATGGCGAAGCGCGCCGCGACGATGCCGATGGCGGCCGATTCGACATAGCCTTCGCAGCCGGTGATCTGCCCGGCGAAACGCAGCCGCGGATCGAGCTTCAATCGCAGCGTTTCATCGAGCAGCACCGGCGACTTGATGAAGGTGTTGCGATGCAGCCCCCCCAGCCGCGCGAATTCGGCGCGTTCAAGTCCCGGGATCATCCGGAACACCCGCACCTGGTCGGCGTGCTTCATCTTGGTCTGGAAGCCGACCATGTTCCACAATGTCCCGAGCGCATTGTCCTGCCGCAACTGCACCACCGCCCAGGCGCGGCGGCCGGTGGCGGGGTTGGTCAGGCCGACGGGCTTCATCGGGCTTCATCGGGCCAAAACGCGGCGTGTTGCGGCCGCGTTCGACCATCACCTCGATCGGCATGCAGCCATCGAAATAGGGGGTGTTGGCCTCCCAGTCCTTGAAGCTGGTCTTTTCGGCGGCCAGCATCGCATCGGTGAAGGCTTCGTACTGCGCCTTGTCGAGCGGGCAGTTGAGATAGT
>JANNJH010000539.1:0-2063 GCA_031405775.1 Sphingomonadales bacterium
CGCGGCATCGAGATCGTCGGAGGTATCAACATCAAGCGCAGTGCCGGGTCGATCGACGACCCGGCACTGCGCGCCCGCTTGCGCCATATGAAGCGCGAAGCTGTCCGGGCCAAAGCGGAAATCAAAGGCGCGGCCGTCGTCGATCGCCAGCGCGTTGGTTCCAGCGCCATGCCTATCCGGTGCAATCGCGCAGCCTGCCTGCGTCGCCGCATCCAGCAACGCATCGACGTCGGCCGTGCCGAGCAACGGCAGATCGGCATGGATCACCAGCAGCGGCACAGCGCCAATCGCCGCGCGCGCCGCCATCAATTCGGCATTGAGGCCGCGACCCTGATCGTGCTGCCAGCCGCCGCTCCAACCCTCGATCGGGCGATCCGACAGCAGGATGATGCGGCCGACCGAAGTCGATTTCCCGATGGCCGCCGTGACATGGCCGAACATTGCCTGCCCAAGCTCGGTTCGTTTCAACGACGACAAACGGTCGGCCAACCGGGTCTTGCGTTCGCCCGACGGCTTCAGCGGGACCAGCGCCGTCCAGCTCACCGGCGCCCAGTTCACCGGCGCAGCGTATCGGCGAGCGCCAGCGCCGCACGCGCGACCCGTATCCGGTCGTCAAGACTGTGCATCAGCGTGTCGGCGCGTGCCGATGCGACGCCGATGTCGCCCATTGGATCGCGTTCGTCGACGAGCATGCCGTCAATCACCCCGGCATAGTGGCGGGCGATCGCCGCCGCGCCGATCTCGACCCCCAGTTCGGCCATCAGCTTGGCCGTCGGCCCCTTGACCGCGGCGCCGGCGACAAGCGGCGAAACCGCGATCACCGGCGCCGACGCCGCCGCCAGCGCCGCCCTTATGCCCGGAACCGCCAAAATCGGATCAACGCTGAGATACGGGTTCGACGGGGCGATCAGGATTGCGCGGTTCTGCGGGTCGAGGATCGCCTCGATGACGCCGGGAGCGGGGACTGAATCGGCGGCCCCGGCAAAGCGGATGGCGCGCACGACGGGGGCGCAGCGACGCGCGACGAAATAGTCCTGGAAGGCCAGGCTTCCGATATCGGTGTCGAGCTGGGTTGCGACGATCTGGTCGGTCATCGGCAGCACGGCGCAACCGATGCCCCAGCTTTGCGCGAAGCCAGCGGTGACCTGCGTCAGGCTTTCACCCGCCGCCAGCCGCGATGTCCGCAGGACATGCAGGGCAAGATCGCCATCCCCGAGCTCGAACCAATCAGCACCGCCGAGCGAGCGCAATCCGGCCATGAAATTCCAGCTTTCGCCTTCGCGGCCCCAGCCTTGGGCGGCATTGGCCTTGCCCGAAAGCGTATAAAGCAGCGTGTCGATGTCGGGGGATATGCGCAGCCCGAAATGATCGAAGTCGTCAGCGGTGTTGATGATCGCCGTGATGCCGGCCGGCGGCACGACATGCGACAGCCCGAGCACGAGCTTGGCGCCGCCAACGCCGCCGGTGAGGATCGGCACCTTCATCGGAAAAGATCCTGCGCGATCGGGCGGATCAACGCCGACGCCGGAACCGCCGCCGCCGCCCATTCGACGCCGCGCACCAACGCCGCCGGCACGCTTTCGGCGCCCTCCCCCGTCGCCAATCCGGCGGCGGTCGCGACCATGTCGCCAAGCGCCACCTGCGTCACTTCGAGGCGGCGGCCATCGCGATCAAGATCGCCGCGCCGGTCGATCAGCGCCGGCAGGCCGGCGGCGCCGATGGCGACATTGACGACGCCGAAGCGCCACGGCCGGCCAAAGCTGTCGGAAATCACCACCGCCGGCGGATTGGCCCAGCGTGCCGTCAGTGCGGCATGCAATCTGCCAGCCGACACATCGGCGTCGAGCGGCAACAGCAACACCCGGTCTTCATTGCCGGCGCCGATATTGGAGCGATCAATTCCGGCATTGGCCATGACATGGCCGCAGCGATGCCGGGTGATCAGCACATCGGGCGCGGCGCGAACCACCGCGGTTGATTCAGCCAGCACGAGTTCGACAAGGCGCGGGTCCTTGGCGGTCTGCGCCGCCAGTTCGAGCGCGCGCGCCCCCGGCACAACGCTG
>JANNJH010000540.1:0-9961 GCA_031405775.1 Sphingomonadales bacterium
GTGATGAGCAGCGCCGGCAGAATGGGCACGCCGCTCGACAGCAGCGTGCCGAGCGTCCGGCCAAAGCGCGCGATGATGCCCTTGAGGAGAAGCTCGCCGAAAACCGGCAACCGGACCATCCAGGCATCGAGCCACCGCGCCCCACCCGGGGTGCGGCGGAACATTTTTCCGGCGAGACCCAGGCCAAGACCCGCGAGCAGCACCAGCAGAAAATGATTCTGCACGGCCTCGCTGACCGCGAGCAGGGCCTGCGTCAGCGGCGGCAGGGGCGCGCCCTTGAGCAGGTCGGCGAAGATCTGCCGGAATTTCGGCACGACGAACAGGAGCAGCCCGGCGAGGATGAGCACCGCCACCGCCAGCACGATGAGGGGGTAAACAAGGGCCGAGCGAGCCCAAGCCGGTGTTCGGCATGAATCGCGGCACCGTCGGCTTCATGATGAACGAGTTCGACGAAGGCGACCTGCCGGCGCGAATCGCCGCCGCGCGCGCCTTCACGCTGCACCCGCTGCTGATGACGGCACGCACCGTCAGCGGCGAGATCATCACCTCGCCGGCGATCAACGAAGTCTCGCTGCTGCGCGAAACCCGTCAGACCGCCAAGATCGAGATCGCCATCGACGGGAAGGTGCGGATGGAGGAACTGATCTGCGACGGCGTGCTGGTCGCGACCCCGGCCGGATCGACAGCGTACAACCTGTCGGCGAACGGGCCGATATTGCCGTTGCAATCCGACTTGCTGGCGCTGACTCCGATCAGCCCGTTCCGGCCGCGACGCTGGCGCGGCGCCCTGCTGCCCGAAGCCAGCGTCATCGAGTTCCGCGTCCTCGAAGCCGGCAAGCGACCGGTTTCCGCCGTGGCCGACCAGATCGAAGTCCGCGACGTCGCTTCGGTGCGCGTGGTCAGCGATCGCTCGATCGCTCTCGAATTGCTTTTCGATCCCGGCTATGCGCTCGATGATCGGATCGTGCTGGAACAGTTCAGCAGTTGATGCGGGCCGAACACGGCAACGTAACAAGGATCAGACCGTCATGCTGCGGCTACTTCCTCGCCTGAGGACGAAACTCTACCATTTCAGCGCCAACACCCGACGATATTATCTCAACAAGATCTGGGGCATGGACATCGGCAAGGAAGTGCTGATCTCGCGCTTGGCCAAGCTCGATCGCACCAATCCGCGTGGCGTCCATATCGGCGACTGCACGCTGCTGGCGTTCGACGCAGCGATACTCACGCATGATTTCGTCAACAATCGGCATGTCGACACCTGGATCGGCAGCCATTGCTTCGTCGGCGCCCGCGCGCTGATCATGCCGGGGGTCCGTATCGGTGACCATTGCGTCATCGGTTCGGGATCGGTGGTGACAGCCGATGTGCCGTCCCACTCGCTCGTCGTCGGCAATCCGGCGCGGGTGATCAAAAGCAACATCGTCACCGGTCGCTGGGGAATTCGCGCGCCCGAGTTCCTCAGGAAGGAAGGCATCCTCGTCGACAGCGATGAAGCCGCCAACGGATAGGGCAAAATCAGCGCCGCCCGAACAGTTTTTCGATATCGCTCCGGGCGAGGCGGACCCAGGTCGGGCGGCCATGGTTGCACTGGCCGCTGTGCGGGGTGATCTCCATCTCGCGCAGCAGCGCGTTCATCTCGGCGAGCGATAGCGCTCGCCCGGCGCGGACCGAGCCGTGGCAGGCCATCGTCGCTGCGATGCTGTCGAGCTTTTCCCGCAGCGTCACCGCGCGGCCCCAGGCCGAAAGATCGTCGGCGAGATCGCGGACCAAGGCCTCGGCGTCGGTGCCCCCGAGCAGCGCCGGCGTGGCGCGAACAAGGATGGCGGCCGGGCCAAAGGCTTCGATATCGAGCCCCAATTCGGCGAGTTCGGCGGCGCGATCGGCGATGCGCCCGGCGGCGATCTCGTCGAGCTCGACAATTTGCGGGATCAGCAGCGCCTGGGCGGCGACCGTGCCGCCGGCCAGGGCGGCGTTCATGCGTTCGAGCGTCAGGCGTTCGTGCGCGGCGTGCTGGTCGACAAGGATCAGCGCATCGTCGGTTTCAGCGACGATATAGGTGTTGGCGATCTGGCCGCGGGCGGCGCCGAGCGGATGTGTCGCCGCCGACGGGGCAACGACGAGGGGCTGCAGTGCAAGCCCTGCATCTGGCGCAACGAAGGCCGGCGGAAAATCGCTGAACAGTCGCGGCGGTTCGGACAGGCGTGGCTGCCCATCAAGGGGATCGCCCCAAGCGGCGAGCGCGTTGGCAGCACTGGCCGCGGGTGAAAATGCCGGCACCGCGAAAGCCCCCAGCGCCGTCGCCGACGCTCGCGTCGAAGCACGATGACCGGCGGCATCGAGGGCGCGGCGCAGGCCCGAAACGATCAGGCCACGGACCAGCGCGGCGTCGCGGAAACGCACCTCGGTCTTGGCCGGATGGACGTTCACATCGACAAAATCATGCGGCACGTCGAGGAACAGCGCCACCACCGGGTGACGATCGCGCGCCAGCAGGTCCTGATAGGCGCCGCGCAGCGCCCCGATGAGCAGGCGATCCTTCACCGGGCGGCGGTTGACGAACAGATATTGATGGTCGGCGATGCCGCGATTATAGGTCGGGATGGCGGCGAGCCCGCCCAATGTGATGCCTTCGCGCGCAAAATCGATCGGCACGGCATTGTCGGCAAAATCCGGCCCGAGCAGCGCCGACAGCCGGGCGATCAGCGCCGCCGGGCTGGCGTCGATACCCGCCGCGACCGACAGCAAGCGGCGGCCACCATGGCGCAGCTCGAACGCCACATCCGCCCGCGCCATCGCCAGCCGCCGCACGACATCGAGACAGGCGGCGAGTTCGGAACGTTCGGATTTGAGGAACTTGCGGCGCGCGGGAACCGCGGCGAACAGGCCATCGACGGCAACCCGCGTCCCCGGCGGTGTCGCCGCAGGTCCGTCCTCGACGCTGCGGCCATTGTCGATGACGATCCGCCAGCCGCCACCCGCGTCGATGTTGCCCTCAACACTGCGGCTGGTCAGCGTCAGCGTCGCAACACTGGCGATCGACGGCAGCGCTTCGCCGCGAAAGCCCATCGTCGCGATCGTCGACAGGTCGCCGGTCGGCAGTTTCGAGGTGGCGTGGCGTTCGATCGCCAGTCGCAATTGATCGGCGGTCATGCCGCAGCCGTCGTCGCTGACCGAAAGATGATCGATGCCGCCGTTTTCAAGATCGATGGCAATCCGCCGCGCCCCGGCATCGAGCGCGTTTTCAACAAGTTCCTTCAGCGCCGCGGCCGGGCGCTCGACGACTTCACCGGCGGCGATCTGGTTGACAAGCGTGTCGGGAAGGCGGCGGATGACGGGCATGGAGACGTTGTAGGACGGCCGCGACGCCAAGTCATCCGGCGACATCGCCGCGTCGCAAATGCCGGTCCAGTGCGCATCGCCACCGGCGCGACAAAACATCGCCACCGGCGCAGCAAAACATCGCCACCGGCGCGGCAAAGCAGTGCCACCGCCGCAGAAGAGCAGCCGAGCCCGAGGGCTTTCATGCGTGTGGTATTGTCGCACGCCGACAGCCTCGACGCCACGCCCGCGGTCGGCCGGCAACTCGGCATGGCGCGATTGGCGCGCGGCCTGCCGCAGATGGGCGATCGCGGGCAGGCTCGCGGGTAGACCGACGGCCAGGCTTCTTGCACGTTGAGCCTTCTTGCACGTTGAAACGTCGGGCCAAGGCGACTAGAGCCAAGGTTACTTGCGCGCGTGCTGCCACCCTCCCTTTCGCCCCAGATTTGGTCCCCTGCCCCATGTCGCTGTTCAGCCGGATGTTCTCGTTTCTCAGCCAGGATATGGCGATCGACCTTGGGACCGCGAATACCCTTGTCTATGTCCGCGGCCGCGGCATCGTTCTCAACGAGCCTTCGGTCGTCGCCATCGAGACAATCCGCGGCACCCGCACGGTCAAGGCCGTCGGCAGCGAAGCCAAGATGATGATGGGCAAGACGCCGGGCAATGTCGAGTGCATCCGGCCGTTGCGCGATGGCGTCATCGCCGACATCGACGTCGCCGAGCAGATGATCAAATATTTCATCGCCAAGGTCCACACGTCGAAGCTGCCGCGCTTTCCCGAAATCGTCATCTGCGTGCCATCGGGGTCGACCAGCGTTGAAAAGCGCGCCATTCGCGACGCCGCCAACAACGCCGGCGCCAGCCAGGTCTATCTGATCGAGGAGCCGATGGCCGCGGCGATCGGCGCCGGCATGCCGGTCACCGAGCCGATCGGTTCGATGGTCGTCGATATCGGCGGCGGCACCACCGAAGTCGCGGTGCTCAGCTTGCGCGGGCTGGCCTATACGACATCGGTGCGCGTCGGCGGCGACAAGATGGACGAAGCCATTGTTTCCTATGTGCGGCGCAACCATAATTTGTTGATCGGCGAAATGACCGCCGAGCGCATCAAGAAGACAATCGGCACCGCTAAGCCGCCCGCCGACGGCATCGGCATGACGCTCGAAATCAAGGGGCGCGACCTGATGAACGGCGTCCCCAAGGAAATCACCATCAATCAGGCGCAGATCGCCGACGCGCTGTCGGAACCGGTGGCTGCCATTGTCGAGGGCGTGCGCATGGCGCTGGAGAACACCCAGCCCGAACTGGCCGCCGACATCGTCGACCAGGGAATCGTGCTGACCGGCGGCGGCGCGCTGCTGCAGGATATCGATTCGGTGCTGCGCGAAGCCACCGGCCTGCCGGTGACCATCGCCGACGATCCCTTGACCTGCGTCGCCATCGGCACCGGCCGCGCGCTCGAGGATCCGATGTATCGTGGCGTGCTGACAACCGCGTGATCCAAGGGTGAATCCACCCTGGAGGCGGCTCCGGGGCCGCTGATTGCGCTTTCGACGTGACGCATCGCGTCATTCTTGCTTAAAGCGATTCGTCGGGCCTTGGGCTGGCCCCCTAGAGAGCGAGACATGGACTGGACGCCCGCGCCGCGACGAACAAGCGCCATGCGGCGCGAGCAGAATCTCGCGCTCGTGGGAGCGGTGGTGTCGGGCGCGGTGATCGCCACCGGGCTGTTGCTGGTGCTGATGGCGCGGGTCAACCCCGATGGCGCCGCACGCATGCGTGGTGTGATGCTCGACATCGTGACGCCGGTGTGGAGCGTGGTGCGCGCGCCGTTCGATGGTGCCGGCCGCGTTGCCGGCTGGAGCGGCGACTATCTGGGCGCCGTAAGCCGCAACCGCGACCTCGAAACACAGCTCAATGCCGCGCGCGCCGAGCTCCAGCGCGCCGCGGCCGACCGCCAGGCGCTCGTGCAGCTGAAACGGCTTGTCAACGTCCGCGATCGGGCGCGCCGCGTCATCGGCACGGCGCGCATCGTCTCGGCGACGTCCGGGTCGGTGGTGCGATCGGCGATGATCGCGGCGGGCCGCAACGATGGCGTTGTTCCCGGCCTTCCGGTGATCAGCGCCCAGGGCCTGATCGGCCGCACCATCGAAGCCGGCGCGATTTCGGCGCGGGTGTTGTTGCTTGCCGATCCCGCCAGCCGGATCCCGGTGATGATCGTTCGCACCGGCCAGGCGGCGCTGGTCGTCGGCACCAACAGCCCGGCGCTCGAACTGCGCGATCTTGTCGGCGCCGATGTGCCGCTGCGCGCCGGCGACAGGCTGGTGACATCGGGCGATGGCGGCGTGTTTCCGCCTGGCGTGCCGGTGGGAACCGTCATCTCGGCGGTCGAACCGCCGAAAGTGCGGCCGGCCGCAAACCCAGTCGGCGCCGGCTTTGTCACGATCGAGGCGGCGTTCATGCCGCTGCCGGTCGAAGCCGCCATACCGAACTTTGGCGCGCCGGTGCCGATCGAGGCACGGCGCAGCGGCGGCGGCGCCCCGGCGCCAAAGCCCGCGGCGCCGCTGCAATGATCGCCGGCAAGCGGTCACCCGCTGCCACGACCGCCGGCAAGCGGTCACACGCTGCAATGACCGCCGCGCGGCGCTGATGGCACGCGCGGCCCCCCTCTGGCGGCTGATGAACGCTGCTGAACGGCGCCGCTATTGGTGGGGCCATTGGCGGCTGGCGGTCCCGGCCGTCACGACGGCATTGCTGGCGCTGGCAATGACGGCGCCGCTGATCGTACCGGTGCCGGCGTTTCCACAACTCGCGCTGCTCGGGGTTTTCGTGTGGACGAGCTTCCAGCCCGGCCTGATGCCGCCGTGGGTGGCATTCCTCGTCGGCCTGGTCGCCGACCTGCTTTTCGCCCAGCCGCTGGGAGTCAATGCGACGCTGTTCGCCGCCACCGCGGCCTTTGTGCGATTCCTCGAAACACGCTATGATCATCGTGCGCATGGTTTAGACTGGGGCGTCGCCGCCGGGCTGATCGTCATCTTCGAACTTTCGACTTGGCTGTTGATGACGCTTGCCGGATCGCCGGTACCGCTGGCGCCGCTGGGCTGGCAGGTGCTGACCAGCATCGCCGCCTACCCGCTGGTCGTCGCCATTTGCGCGCGCATCCAGCGCCGCGCCTTCGGGCCGGAAGGGATGCGGTGAGAAGCGAAGCCGAGCGCGCGCAAAGCTTCACCCGCCGGGCGCTGGTGCTTGGCGGCGGCATGGGGCTGGTCGGTGTCACGCTGGCGTCGCGGATGGCGTATCTGGCGATCGTCGATGGCGAACGCTACCAGTTGGCGTCGGAGGAAAATCGCGTCCAGCTGCGGCTGATCCCGCCGCGCCGTGGCTGGATCGTCGATCGCAATGGCAAGCCGCTGGCGCTCAACCGGCCCGATTACCGGCTGGAGCTGATCCCCGAACAGATCAAGGACCTCGACGCCGTGCTGGCGCAGGTCGCCAGCGTGCTGCCGATCTCGTTCGAGGACGAGCTGCGCATTCGCGCCGATATCGCCATCCAGCCGGGCTATATGCCCGTCGAAGTGGCACGCGATCTCGACTGGCCGGCGTTTGCCGCGCTCAACGTCCAGGTCGCCGATGTCAAGGGGCTGCAGCCGGTGCGGGCGTTCAGCCGGGTCTATCCCGATGCCGACCATTTCGCGCACCTGCTGGGTTATGTCGGCGCGCCGACACCGGCGCAGTACAAGGCCAAGAAGGACCCGCTGCTGATTTTTCCCGGGTTCCGGGTGGGCAAGGACGGCATCGAACGCCGCGCCGACGCGTCACTGCGCGGCACCGCCGGAGCGCGGCGCGTCGAGGTCACGGCGCGCGGCAAGGTGGTGCGTGAACTCGATACCCGCCCCGACGTGCCCGGCGCGACGCTCAAGCTGACCATCGACCGCGACCTGCAAAGCTTCACGGCGCGCCGGCTGGGCGACAATAGCGCCAGCGTCATCGTCATCGATTGCCTGACCGGCGACGTGCTGACCATGGTCTCGATGCCGGCCTATGACCCCAATGTGTTCTCGACCCGCGTGCCCGCCGCGCTGTGGAAGGAATTGCAGGAAAATGATCATCACCCGCTGCTCAACAAAAGCGCGATGGGGCTGTATCCGCCGGGTTCGACCTTCAAGATGGTGACGGCGCTGGCGGCGCTGCAGGCCGGGGTGACTCCCGATCAGGGCGTGCGCTGCACCGGCAGCTATCGGTTCGGCAACAACACCTGGCACTGCCACAGCCGGCGCGGCCATGGCTTTGTCGACCTGCACAGCGCCCTTCCCAAAAGCTGCGACATCTATTTCTACACCTATGGCCGGCAGGTCGGCATCGATGCCATCGCCGCCATGGCGCGGCGGCTCGGGCTGGGCCAGAAATATGATCTGCCGTTGCCCGGACAGGCCGCCGGGATCGTCCCCGACACGGCGTGGAAGCAGAAACGCTATGGCAAGTCCTGGAGCGTCGCCGAAACGCTCAACACCTCGATCGGCCAAGGCTATCTGATCACCAATCCGCTGCAACTGGCGGTGATGACGGCGCGCATCGCCAGCGGCCGCGCCGTGGTGCCGCGGTTGCTGGCGCCGGCCGATGGCGCGCCACCGCCGCAATTCGCCGCGCTCGACATTCCAACGGAGCATCTGGCGATCGTTCGACAGGGAATGTTCGACGTCGTCAATTCCGGGATGGGCACCGCCCGCGGCGCGCAATCCCCGATCGGCGGCGTGCATTTCGCCGGCAAGACCGGGACGGCGCAGGTGCGGCGCATCACCGCCGAGGAACGCCGGCACGGAGTGAAGAAAAACGAGGCGCTGCCGTGGAAGCAGCGTGACCATGCGTTGTTCGTCGCCTTCGCCCCGACCGAGGCACCGCGCTACGCCGTCAGCATCATCATCGAACACGGCATCGCCGGCGGCAGATACGCCGCCCCGATCGCCCGCGACGTGCTGACTTTCCTGTATGACCCCGAACGCGCCATGCAGACGCTCGGCCCGATCGAGGCGCAATTGCGCCAAAAGCGCGAGGCCGAAGCCCGCGACAAGGCGCTCGCGGCACGGCAGTCGGAGGAAGCGCGGCTGATGCCGGCGTGGCTTCGCGCCGATGCGCCGATACCGCCGGCGTTCGACATCGGTCCCGCCGATGCCCCCGTGCCGCCGCGCGAGAACGACTGATGTTCAACGGCCCCTGGCTGCGCGAGCTTGCCCGCATGCCCTGGCGCATAATCCTCGTCGTCGTCGCGCTGGGCGGCTTCGGCATGGTCGTGCTCTATTCGGCGGCCGGCGGCTCGCTGAACCCGTGGGCGCTCAAGCATGGCATCCGCTTCGGCATCCTGCTGGCGGTGTGCCTCGGGCTGTCGATGGTCAAGTCGGCGACCTGGTTGAAATACGCCTGGCCGATCTATGGCGCGGTGCTGCTCGGGCTGATCGGTGTCGAACTTCTGGGGCGGGTCGGCGGTGGCAGCCAGCGCTGGCTCGATTTCGGCATCATCCAGCTGCAGCCGTCGGAGTTCATGAAACTGGCGATCGTCCTCGTCCTGGCGCGCTATTATCATTATATGCCGCGCGGGTATGAAACCAGGCCCAATGCGCTGGTGCCGGCGCTGGCGCTGATCGTCGCCCCGGCGGCGCTGGTGATGCTGCAGCCCGACCTGGGGACGGCGCTGTCGATCACCTTTGGCGGTGTCATCGTGATGTTCCTCGCCGGCGTGCGGCTGTGGCTGTTCGTGGGGGCCGGGCTGGCTACGGCGGCGGCGATGCCGCTGGCCTGGTCGATGCTCCACGATTACCAGCGCAAACGCGTGCTGATCTTCCTCGATCCGGCGTCCGACCCGCGCGGTGCCGGCTATCACATCACCCAGTCGAAGATCGCCATCGGCTCGGGCGGCTTTGACGGCAAGGGCTATCTCAACGGCTCGCAGAGCCATCTCGATTACCTGCCCGAACTCCACACCGATTTCGTCTTTGCGACGATGGCCGAAGAATGGGGCATGGTCGGCGGGCTGTTCATCATCATCGCCTTTGGCGCCATCCTGGCCTGGGGAATCGCCACTGCCATGCGCGCGCGCGGGCAATTCCAGCGGCTTATGGCGCTCGGGTTGACGGCGACGCTGTTCTTTTACCTGGCGATCAACATCATGATGGTGATGGGGCTGGCGCCGGTGGTCGGCATTCCGCTGCCGCTGATCAGCTATGGCGGATCGGCGATGATGACAGTGATGATCCTGCTCGGCCTGATCATGGGCGTCGCCCGCGAAAACGCCGTGCCGCAAAACTGAATGCGGCAAGATCGCGCTGCCATGCCGAAATTTCTGGACAATCTTGAAGGTCGTTGGTAACAGCCCGCCTCCACGCGGTCTCCGCGCACGGACGTATAGCTCAGTCGGTAGAGCAGCTGACTCTTAATCAGCGGGTCCCAGGTTCGAACCCTGGTGCGTCCACCATAATTTCAATAACTTAGACGAAATTTCCTGTCCTCTCGCGCTGAGAGGGTGCGCTGCGGGCAACATTTCGGGCAACAACTGGCTTCCAACCTCAATCGGACCAATTTGAAACGCGGTGCCGCGTGTTGGAACACCCGCCGCCGAATCGGCACCTCCGCGAGTCGCGGC
>JANNJH010000541.1:0-5401 GCA_031405775.1 Sphingomonadales bacterium
CGCATCGGCCAAAGGCGCGCGCTTGCGCAGTTTCCAGGCGATCGTCCCGGCGCCGCCCGCCGCCGCCAAAATTATCAGATGCGGCATCCCCGGCAGCACCGCGAGCAGCGCCAAAATCACCGCCACCGGCGCCCAGTTCGCGGCACCCGAAAATTGGCTGCTGACCTGCCCCGCGAGATCCATTTCCGAACCGACGCGCGTCACCACCATCGCGGCGGCGATCGACAGCAGCAGCGCCGGCACCTGCGCCACCAACCCGTCGCCAATCGCCAGCAACAGGTAAATCCGCGCCGCGTCGCCGATGGCAAGGTCGTGCTGGACAGTGCCGATGATCAGCCCGCCGATGATGTTGATCGCCAGGATCAACACGCCGGCCACGGCATCGCCCTTCACGAACTTCGACGCCCCATCCATGCTGCCGTGGAAATCCGCCTCGGTCGTCACTTCCTGCCGGCGCTTGCGAGCCTCGTCGGCGGTCAGCAGCCCGGCATTCAGATCGGCATCGATCGCCATCTGCTTGCCCGGCAGCGCGTCGAGCGTGAACCGCGCCGCGACTTCCGAAACCCGGCCGGCGCCCTTGGTGATGACCACCAGATTGATGATCATCAGCACGGCAAAGACAAAGATGCCGACGACATAATCGCCGCCGACAAGGAACGACCCGAACGCTTCGATGACATGGCCAGCCGCCGCCGTGCCTTCATGGCCATGCACCAGCACGACGCGGGTCGAGGCGACATTCAACGACAGCCGCAGCAGCGTCGCGAACAGCAACACCGTCGGGAACGCCGAAAAATCCAGCGGCTTGCGGGTGTTGATCGCCACCATCAGGATGATCAGCGAAATGCCGATATTGAGGATGAAGAACATATCGAGCAGCAGCGCCGGCACCGGCACCACCATCAACAGCACCAGCGACAATATGGCGACCGGCAGCAACACCGCCTTGGGATCGGCGCGCCCAAAGGCCGCGCGCACGCCCGGAATGGAAAGCGCCCCCGCCACCCTCAACCGCCCAATTCAGCGAGCAGCATATACGCCATGCGCGCCCGCGAAACATCGGCAACCGGCAAAGCCGTGCCGGAAAGCGGCACCAAACTGCCCCTCTCCCCTTGCGGGAGAGGGCGACTCGCGGCCCTTGCCGCGAGCGGGGTGAGGGGTGCCCCCACCCCCTCGATCTTCGCCGCGAACCGCGCATAAACCTGCGCCAGCGACCGCGCCGAGCCATCGCTGGCAAAGAACACCCCGCGGTTCGCCGCCGCCGCCGCCGGCAGCAGCGCCGCCGCCGCCAGCCCCGGCGTCGTCGCCAGCGCGCCAAGGAAGCTCGCCGCGCCGCCGGCCCCGAGGAAATGCGCCATGTAAAGCTCGGTCGCTCCCGCCGCGCGCCCGAGCTTTTTCGCCAGGATCGCGCCATTGTCGCGGGCGAATTCGCCGGCCATCAAGGCCGCCGCCTCGGCATTGTCACGCAGCGACAGGATGGTCTCGCGCGCCGCGCCGCCGGCCTTGGCGGCGCCGCCCTTGATAGCGTCGGCGGCCCAGCCGAGCCCATGGTCGGCGCCATGTTTGCGCACGGTTTCCAGCCAGGTGGCGTTGGTGAACTGGTACAGCCCGCGGGCGCTCGACGTCGCCGCCCTGGCGAGGGGATTCAGCCCCGATTCGACCCGCGCCTGCGCCAGCAGATAGCTGAAATCCGTGCCGGTCCGCGCCGCCGCATCGCGCACCACGGCGGTTACCGCAGTCGCCTGCCGTGCCAGCCCGTCGATTGCCCCCGCGATGCCCATGCCCCGTTGCGTGTCCCTTGCCTGATCGGCGCCGCCCAACGCGGCGCCCTGGCAAACGCCTTGCAAAACCCGTGCCAACCCCCGGATCGGGAACAGCGCCGGAGTTTCGCCAGCTACGCAACGCACACAGCAACAAGGCCCCGGCATCACGCCGGGCCAGCCTCGCCGAATTTTCGAAAACGTCCCCGGCCAACCGGCCCGAAGGTTACGCCCAGCGATCGCCTCCGCTCAGGGGGGCCGGTTGCCATCATCGTCTCCTGTCTTGAAAATCGCGCGCTGTTGGCGCATCTTGTTGATGCGACGCCTGCGACACGGTGAATTTGTCTCCCGGCCGTAGCACCGAGGGGAAACCCTTGCGGAGCGCCATGTGGGAGAGCGGGAGTTCCCACCAGGCGTCGCACCTATCGCTCATCGAACCGCAATCGCCTCCGCTCAGGCCCAGCGCCCGTCGCGCCCGTAAACCAGCGACGTCGGCCGACCGGCGATGGTCGACACCGCCGCCAGGCGTTTCTCGACGGTGAGGATCTTGGCCCGCGCCCGCAGCGCCGCTTCGGCGTTAAGCGCCCGCGCCTCGTCGAGCAGCGCCCGCTGCGGCGGCGCACCCCCACCGATATCCACCTGCACCGCCTGCAACGCCGCCAGCTTGGTCGCCGTCGCCGCTTCGATCGCCTCGGCATCCTCGGATTCGAGCGCCGCCAACTCGCTGCGAATGGCGTCGATCAGCCGGACAAAGCTGTTGCCCGGTGCCGGATCGGCGTCGCCCTGATGGAAAGCGGCCAGGCTCGCCATCGTCAGGCCTTTGGTGCCCGCGCGCCAAGCGCCATCGGAGATGCTGCTTCAAGCGCCATCATGCGCTCGGCGATCTTTGCCGGATCGGCGCGATAGCCACCGCTGGCGATGGCATTGCGCAGGATTTCCACCTTCGCCGCGTCGACCGGCGGCGACGCTGCCAGATCCCTGGCGATCCGACCAAGGTTCGAAATTGCCGGAGCTTGCACGGCGCCGCTTGCCACCACGGTCGCGGCGTCGCCGACGCGCCCCGCACTTCGCGTCACCGCCTCGCCGGCCGCCGCCACGAGACGCGGAGCTCCCGCCCTGCCAACACCATCGATCACGCCGTCCTCCTTGCTTATCATGTTCCCGACAACGGCCGGGACACGTCCATGATTGCGATTAACGGCCGTTCACCATGTCATTTAAACCACGAATTCTGACGCGACCGTCGTCGCCGACGCTGCCGTAAAGCCGCCGGCCACCATTGGCGGGCCGCAGCGCCACCCGGCCATCGCGCGCATCCGCCTCGGCCACCGCCTCCATGCCGATGACAAAGCCGTCACCCCCGGCCTCGACCGTCACCCGATCGCCGCGCCGGATCGCCGGGCCGGAATCGCGCGTTGCGACCGCAGCGACCGGGGCGACAGTCGCGCCGCCGACCGGCACAAACACCCGCCATTCCGGCGCCCGGCAACGCACCATGACGCTGCGCCCGCCCGGCGCCCAGCCAATCTCGGGGCGCCCACAGGCCGGCAGCATCAGGCGCGGATCGACCATCGCCGGCCGGCCGGCGAAGGCTTCGACCTGCGCCTGCAACGCCAAAGGCGACATCAGTTCGGCGGCCCAGGCGGCGCCAGGCAGCAGCAGCAGGATTAAAGCAGGCGCGCGCATCGGTCGTTCTCCCATCGGGTCGTCACAATCACCCCCAAGCAAAAATCGCGCCAGTCGGCCAGCACCCCGGCACCCCCCGCAAATCCACCGCCAAACAGGCATCCGATTGCCGCCGACCGGCAGGATTTCGCCGCTCAGACCCCCGCCGACACCCCGCCATCCCCCGCTATCCCCTTGGCGGCGCGCACTTGGCACACGCCTTGCTAGGCAGATGGCATGAACGGACCCGATCTCATCGACCGCCAGCTCGGCATCCACGCCGAAGCACTCAAGCTGCGCTCGCAACGCCTTGATATCATTGCATCGAACATCGCCAACGCCGCGACCCCCGGCTACAAGGCCCGCGATCTCGATTTCCGCGCCGCCCTCGCCACCGCCGCCAGCGGCCAATCCAGCGCCGCCAGCGGCCAATCCAGCGCCGCCAGCGGGCAAACCAACACCAGCAGCGCCCTGCGCTATCGCATCCCGGTCCAGACCTCGCTCGATGGCAACACCGTCGAACTCTCCACCGAACAGACGGCATTCACCGAAAATGCCATCAACTATCGGGCAACGCTCAGCTTTTTGTCGGGCCGCATCCAGACCATGATGGCCGCATTGAAGGGTGGCGAATGAGCGGCCTCAGCACCTTCGATATCGCCGGTCGTGCCATGGCGGCGCAGCTGGTGCGGCTCAACACTATCGCCTCCAACCTGGCCAACGCCGGCGCGGTTTCGGGCAGCGAAGCCGGGGCATTCCGCGCGCTCAAGCCCGTCTTTGCAACAGCTTATGCCGGCGCGGCGGCAACGGTCGATGTCGCTTCGATCGAACGCACCGGCACCCCCGAACGCCGCAACGACCCCAAAAACCCGCTCGCCGATGCCGATGGCAACATCTGGGTCGCCGCGGTCGATCCCAATCAGGAGCTTGTCGAAATGGTCGAAACATCAAGGCAATACGCCAACAACGTCGAAGTGCTGACCACCGCCAAGGCGCTGGCGCTCGACACGCTGCGGATGGGCCGCTGATCATGACGGTCTCGGCCATCACCAGCGCCCTCACCGGCCTTCCCGCCACCATCGCGGCAGCCCAGCCGCCCGGCATCAAACCCTTCAAAAAGACGCTCGACCAGAGCGATTTCCTCGCCCTGATGAGCGCCCAGTTGAAGAACCAGGACCCGACCAAGCCTGTCGATAACACCGAGTATGTCGCTCAGATGGCACAGTTTTCGACGGTCAACGGCATCGCCCAAAGCAACACGACGCTGACCGCCATCGCCGCCAAGCTCGACTCGCTTATTGCCGCCTCCACCCCCGCACAGGAGTAGTCCCATGGCCTTCTCGACCTCCGTTTCCGGCCTCGCCGGCGCCCAGACCGAGCTTTCGACGCTCGCCAATAATATCGCCAACGTCGGCACCAACGGCTTCAAGCGCAGCCGCGTCTCGTTCGGCGACATCATCTCCAACTCACCCCTGCAAAACCCGTCGCGGGTCATCGGCTCCGGCACCAGTGTTCGCATCGTGGCGCAACAATTTCAGCAGGGTGCGATCGAAACCTCGGATAGCGCCTTGGATTTGGCGGTCTCCGGCCAGGGCTTTTTCACCGTCAAGGGCAACGCCGGCGACGGCCAGGTCAGCTTCAGCCGCAACGGCAGCTTCGCTGTCGATGCCGATCGCTATGTCGTCGACAGCGCCGGCCGCCGGCTGCAATTGTTCCCGACGACGACCGACGGCAGCATCCTGACCAGCGATATCGGCTCGACACTATCGGCGCGGCTGCCGCTGACATCGGGGGTGCCGCAAGCCACATCGAACATCAGGCTGGCGGTCAACCTTCCCGCCGATGCGACGATCATCCCCGCCAAGCCGATCTACACCGCGCTCAATCCCTATGTCTTCAATGCCAATGACCCGACCACATTCAACAATTCAACCTCGGTCACGATCTTCGATTCGCTCGGCAACCCATTGGCTGCG
>JANNJH010000542.1:0-1510 GCA_031405775.1 Sphingomonadales bacterium
TTTTGGACAATCCGGGGGGTTCGCGCGCGCCAAGCTGCCGGTGCAGGAAAGCCGGCGGATTTCCGGCAAGCTCGATCGCTATGGCCAGACGTTGCAGATTTCGCACCCCGATATCTCGCTGCCGGGCGAGGCGGCGGGGCCGATGCTGCGCGAGCCAGTCTATCCGTTGACCGAAGGCGTCAGCAACCGGCGGATGGGGCAGTTGGCGGCGCTGACGCTGAGCCAGACGCCGGACTTGCCCGAATGGATCGAGCCGAGCGTGCTCGAACGGCAGGGCTGGGCGGCGTGGAAGGCCAGCCTTATCGCGGCGCACGATCTGAACGGCGAGGGCAAGGCAAAAGATCGCCTGGCCTATGACGAACTGCTCGCCAACCAACTGGCGCTGCTGCTGGTGCGGCGGGATACGCGGATGAGGAAGGGCCGCGCGCTGGCGGGGACCAGGGCGCTGACCGCGCCGCTGATCGGGCGTTTGCCGTGGACGATGACCGCGGCGCAGACGCGCGTGCTGGGCGAAATTGCCGGCGACATGGCGCAATCGTCGCCGATGCTGCGGCTGCTGCAGGGCGATGTCGGATCGGGCAAGACGCTGGTGGCGCTGGTGTCGATGCTGGTGGCGGTCGAGGCCGGGGCGCAGGCGGCACTGCTGGCGCCGACCGAGATTTTGGCGCGGCAGCATTTCGCGACGCTGACGAAACTCGTCGGCGATCTGCCGGTGCGGATCGGCATCCTGACCGGGCGCGACAAGGGCAAGGTGCGCCTTGATCTGCTCGATGATTTGGCGATGGGGCGGATCGATATCCTGATCGGCACGCACGCGATTTTCCAGGATGCCGTGGATTATCAGGATCTTGGGCTGGTGGTCGTCGATGAACAGCATCGCTTTGGCGTCGCGCAGCGGTTGCTGCTCGCCAACAAGGCCAAGACGCCGCCGCATTTGCTGGCGATGACGGCGACGCCGATCCCGCGCAGTTTGCAACTGACCGCCTATGGCGAAATGGACGGGTCGCGGATCGACGAGCTGCCGCCGGGACGGTCGCCGATCGAGACGCGGGTGATGGCGGTGGAGCGCATGGACGAGGTGGTCGAGGCGCTGGGTCGGCATCTCGCGGGCGGTGGGCAGGCGTATTGGGTGTGCCCGTTGGTGGAAGGCTCCGAGACCGGCGACGAGGCGGCGGCGGAGTTGCGCGCGACCGAGTTGCGGGCGCGGTTCGGAGGCGGCGTTGGCTTGGTCCATGGCCGGATGAAGCCAGCGGAGAAAGACGCCGTGATGGCGGATTTTTCGGCGGCGCGGCTGGGCCTGCTGGTGGCGACGACGGTGATCGAAGTCGGCGTCGATGTGCCGAATGCGACGTTGATGATTATCGAGGCAGCCGAGCGTTTCGGGCTGGCGCAGTTGCACCAGTTGCGCGGCCGGGTCGGGCGCGGCGAGGGGCGGTCGGTGTGCCTGTTGCTGCGCGGGCCGGAACTGAGCGAAACAGCACGGGCGCGATTGAAGCTGATGCGCGAGACC
>JANNJH010000543.1:0-3288 GCA_031405775.1 Sphingomonadales bacterium
GTCTAACGGAGCCGGGCGTCCGGCCGCCGCCGCCCCCCGCCGCCCGCCGCCCCGGCCACTACCCGGCGGGTGCTGCGCGCCTTCGGGTCAGGTCAGACGCTGAACTTCATCAGCTTGATGGCGCGGCTGTCGACGACCGCGCCACCAACCCGCCGCGTTGCATAGAAATGCACGAACGGCTTGTTGGAGAACGGATCGCGCAGCACCACCGTCTCGCGGCGCTGGGCGATCAGGTAACCCGCCTGGAAGTTGCCAAAGGCGATCGACAGGCTGTCGACGGCAACATCGGGCATGGCGGCAACTTCAACCACCGGATAGCCGAGCAGCGTCGCCGGCTGGTCGGCCGCCAGCGCCGGCTGCCAAAGGAACCCGCCATCGAGGTCCTTCATCTTGCGAACCCGCGCCAACGTCGCCGAGCTCATCACCCAGCTGGCGCCCTGGCGGTACGGCGCCGCCAGCGAATGGACGAGGTCGATCAGCCGGTCCTGCGGGTTGCTGGCGGCAAAGCCACCGGCCGCGCCCGAAGTGACGAACTGCAACGTCCCAAAGGCTCGCGTCGTGTCGTCGGCGGCGCTGTTCGCGGCGGTCAGGAAGCCACGCGGCTTGTTGACGCCATCGCCGGTGACGAACGCCACACCTTCGGCGCGGGCGAATTCGCGGCCGATTTCGCCGCCCAGCCATTCCTCGACATTGAAGAACGCATCGTCGAGCATCGCCTGGCTCGCCGCCGGATTGGCATAAAGCTCACCCATCGGCGGTGCGATCTCGGCAAAATCCGGCGTGTCGGTCTCGGCGCGGGCGCCGGTCTCACTAACCCAGCCCGAAACCACGCCGCTGGTGGTGATCAGCTTGCGATAGTTCGCCGAACCGATATCGACGACCTGGGCAACGCCGCGGATCGGCGAAGCGGCGCGCATGACGCGATCGATGACGCTATCGATCTCTACGGCCAAGGTGACGCCGCCCTTGGGACCGACGCCGATGCTGGCGGCCTTGATTTCGTCGCCGCCATTGTCACCCTTGCGCAGATAGCCCGCGCCAAAGCCGCGCACCGGGTCGCTGGCCGACTTGGCGCCCGACAGCGCCGGCCGATCGACCGAACGCGCCGTAACCAGGTTGGTCAATCTCGACATCTCGGCACGCAGCGCATTCAGCTCGGCGCCGGCATCAGTAACCGTCTCGAAAACCGACTCGAGCGCGTCCGCCTTGGTCTCATAGGTCATTCATCGTCTCCTCTGGCAAAGTCGAAAAACCGAGCACCCGCGCCAAAGGCTGCATCGGGAAGGTCACCAACGACACTTCGATCAGATCGAGGCTGGCCAATTGCCGCACCCCACGCGCCCGGTCGGGGCGCGAAGCCTTGACGCGATAGCCAAAGGACAGGCCGTCGATGGCCCCGGCGCGCAGCAGCTGCACCGCCTGTTCGCCGCGCCCGCTCGCTACCACCCGCGCCACGACGCGCAGCCCGCGGCCGTCTTCGGCAAGCGATTCTACAAACCCTATCGGTTCCTTTACCTCATGCTGCCACAACAACGGCGCGCCCGCCGTGGCGCCCAAACAGGCCCCAGGAAGCACGACATCGCCGCCGCTATCGGGCACGTTGAACACACTGGCATAGCCAGCAATCCGCAGATCATTCATGGCTTGCCCCTCAGGTCTTGATGCGTGCGACAAGGTCGAACTTGAACGCCAGACCGATCAGCAGCAGCGCCACACAGCTTCGCACCACCCAGGCGATTGCCGCCGAAACCGCTGATTTCTTGGCGTCGCGCCAACCCTGGATCAACTGGCGAAGCTCGATGATATCGGGCCCGGCCCGATCATCCATCAAACCCAGCGTCCGCAGCGCCCGTGCCGCGCCGACTTCGCTCGCCTCCTCGACCAACGCCCGCAATGTCACCCGCGTCGCGCCTTGCGCCTCGGCCTGCGCCACCAGCCCCTCAAGCATCGCCGTCATCGACCGGCCTCCAACCCAAGCATCATGCGCTTCTCCATATCGGTGAGAAACGTCGCGCCCGAAACCTGCGCCCACAACCGCTCCCGGTCTTCCGAAAGCGCCGGCACGGCGTCGCGATCGACGCTGATCTCGACATCGGGCCACCAGTTGCGCAAATGCGCCGAAACCGCCGCCAGGATCCGCGCCGTCAACGGCAGCAGCGTCAGCCGCCACAGCGCCACATTGGCTTCCTTGTAGTTGGCGTAGGTTGAATCTCCCGGCAGACCGAGCAGCATTGGCGGCACCCCAAAGGCCAGCGCGATCTCGCGCGCCGCGGTATCCCGCGCCCGGGCAAAATCCATTTCCGCCGGGGTCAGCGACATCGCCTGCCAGCTCAACCCGCCTTCCAGCAGCATCGGCCGCCCGGCATTGGCGGCACCGGCAAAGCCCGCCTCCATCTCGCTCTTCAAGCGCTCGAACTGCTCACCCGTCAGCGTCGAACCATCACCCGGCTGGTACACCAGAGCACCCGATGGCCGCGCCGCATTATCGAGCAGCGCCCGGTTCCACTTCGCCGCGGCGTTGTGCACCGTCACCGCCGAAGCCGCAGCCCCAAGGCAACCGACCCCATAATGGTCATCGAGCGGGTGAAAGCCGCGAATGTGCAGCAACGCCGCGCGATCGCCGACCGTTTCGGCCGGATAGCGCGTCACCATGTCACCAGCGCGGTACAGATACCCCGTCGGCCAGCCGCGCGAATCCGCCTCCACCGTCACCCGTTCGGGCCGCAGCGCGAACAGCGCCGCCGGCAGGCCATCGGGGCCGGTCGCCGCCTCCAGATAGGCGTTGCCGTGCAACAGCAACTGCGCCGCCAGTGTTTCGAGCAACCCCGGCCCCGAAGCCCCGAAACCCGCGCTCGACAACAGCGCCAGCGCCGGATGACCAGGCGGGTTCGACACCAGCGGCGCGCCGCCGGCACCTTCGGAAATCATCCGGATTGCCCGTGACGCAATCGGATTGGTCAAATAGGATTCGCGAACCTGCGCCTCGTAACTCCTTGGCGCCCCATCCCCTGCATAGCCACCGCCGCTCCAGGGCGTCGCCCAGCTTGGAATGCGCGTCGGCGCGGCAGCACTCTTGGTCCGCCAGAATGGCAGTTTCATGCGCTTCTCCTGAGAATAAGATGCCTCTGGCGGCTGGGGCCTTGGCCCCAGACCCCTTTTTACAGTCCGCGGATGCCGGGCTTTGTTGCCTTGCTGCCGAGCATAAGTGCCCATAATGCCCAGACGAGCGCGTCGGCGCGATCGGGCGAAGTCCCTGGCCCGGCATAGACGCCGCTGGCCAGCAACCCG
>JANNJH010000544.1:0-8547 GCA_031405775.1 Sphingomonadales bacterium
CGCGCCGCCCGGGTTCAGCTGGTGCTGACCGGTGTTGCCCAGAACCTCGACGAACTGATCGGCTATGCACCGTCCATTCGCCGCAACATCATCGGCCTGCCGATGCGCCCGCTCACCACCAGCGAAGTTCGCGACGTCGTCGCCATCGGCGAAGCCGCCGCCGACCTGCGCTATTCCGACGAAGCCGTTTCGATGGTCACCGCGATGGCCGGCGGGTCGCCCTATCTGGTCCGCTTGATCGCCCACCAGGCTGGGCTGGCGGCGTTGACGGACCGGCGCTCGGTCGTCGACGAAGGCCATGGCCGCATCGCCGTCGAACGCGTGCTGACCGACTGGAATGCCTCGTTGCCGCGCCGCGTCCAGGCCAGTCTCGGCCGCGACGAAGCCCGGGCGCAATGGCCGCTGCTGATCGCGGCGGCGCGCGCCGGCAGCTCGGCCGACGGCTATTTCGGCGTCGACGACGTCCATACCGAAATGACCGGCAGCCAGTCGCCCGCCGTCATCGAACGCGACCTCAAGCGCTTCGCCCACCCGCATGACCTTCTCGAACTCCACGAATCCGACGGCGAAGTGCGGTTCCGCTTCCGCTATCCGGGCGTCTCGTCGCTGCTGCTGATGTCGGCGGCGATGGCGCGGATGGCAGCATGACAATCGCGCGGCGCGGCTTCGGGCATCGCCGCAGCGGGCGCCGCTGAATCGCGATGATCAGCGGATTGATCGAGAAGCTCCGTATCAAGCTGTTGCTGCGCGACGAATATGACAGCCCGGGCTTGCGCGATCATTTCGCCCGGCGATGGCAGGTCGAGGTCGGGCTTTACAGCTATGGCTGCTTCGATCCGTGGCGGGTGCCGCGCCGCACCCGCATCGGCCGCTATTGCTCGATCGCCAAGACGGCACGCATTCTCGATGCCAACCACCCGATCGCGGCGCTGACCACCCATCCGTTCCTTTACGAAGCCCGTTTCGGCATCGTCGACAAGGACCGCATCGACGCGCCCTGGCTCGAGATTGGCGACGATGTCTGGATCAGCCACAACGCCACCATCACCCCCGGCTGCAAGGTCATCGGCCGCGGCGCCATCATCGGCGCCGGCGCCGTGGTGACGCACGATGTCCCCGCCTATGCGATCATGGCCGGAACGCCGGCGACCCGGCTGCGCGACCGCTTCGATGCCGAAACCATCGCCGCGATCGAAGCCTCGCGTTGGTGGGAACGCGACAAGGCCGGCCTCGCCGATCTCGTCCGCCGCTTCCCCGATGCGGCGTACCGCCCCAGCGCGGCAACGCTGGCGCGCCTCTCCTGACCGGAGTAGCGCCTTGGCGACCGGCACCATGACGGATCACCAGGTCCAGGCCGCGACCGGCGCCGCGGCGGCGCCGCGCGTCTCGGTCATCATCCCGCATCTCAACACCCCGGAATCGCTGGCGCGCTGCCTCAAATCGGTCGTCGGCCAGGGTCTCGATCACGGTGCCAGCCAGATCATCGTCGTCGACAATGGTTCGACGACACCGCTTGATGCGGTCGAGGCGGCTTTCCCGCAGGTCCGGTTCCTGCACGAACCCGATCCCGGCCCGGGCCTTGCCCGCAACCGCGGCATCGCGGCGGCGCTCGCCCCGGTGCTTGCCTTCATCGACGCCGATTGTCGCGCCGGTCGCGGCTGGCTGCAAGCGGCGGTCGACGCGGTCGAAGCCGATCCGCAGCGCGCCATCGTCGGCGGCGATATCCGCATCGATTTCGTCGACCCGAACCGCCTTGCCGGTATCGAGGCCTATGAGGCGGAGTTCGGGTTCCGCCAGCGACACTATATCCCGCAAAAACACTTCTCGGTCACCGCCAACCTCGCCATGGCACGCGGCGTCCATGCCATCGTCGGCGGCTTTGCCGGGATCGACACAGCCGAGGATCGCGACTGGGGCGAGCGCGCCCATGCCGCGGGCTTCGTCACGATCTATCGCCCGGCGATGCGCGTCTATCATCCGGCCCGCCCCGAATTCGCCGCGCTCGAACGCAAATGGCAGCGCCACATCCGCCACGACTGGAACGCCCGTGTTGCTTCCAACGCCGCCGGCCGCGCCCCGGCCTGGAAATGGCGGGCGCGCGCCTGCGCGATGGTCGCGTCGATCCCGATCGACAGTGTCCGGCTGCTCGCCTCGGACCGCATCACCGGCGTCGGCAACCGGCTGCGCGGGGTCGGCGTTCTCGCTCGTATCCGCTGGTTTCGCGCCGCCGAGATGCTGCGCGTCATGTCGGCGCCCGCCGAAAGCGGCGCTAGTTTCTGGAACCGCCAGTCCTGAATCACGCCGGCATGACGCCAACCATGTTAATTATTGACCGCAGGGCTACGTCCGGCCATTGACGCCGTAACTGTCACCATGATCCCGTCCGCAGGAGCTTCGCCAATGACATCGGTTCGCGTTTCAATTCTGGCATCGGCCGCCGTTGCACTTCTGACACTTGCCGGCTGTGACAAATCCGCCAAGACGCCCGAGGGCCAGGTTGTCGCCACAGTCGATGGCAAGGACGTGACCATCCACGAGCTCAACGCCGAAATCGGCCAGATTCCGAACCGCGGCGGCGATGCCCCGCGCAAGCTGGTCGAATCCGTCGCGCTGGCACGCGTCATCGAACGCAAGATGCTCGCCGACGAAGCCGGCAAGCGTAAACTCGACAAGAATCCGCAATTCCTGCTCGCCAAGCAACGCACCGATGAAACACTGCTCGTCCAGGCGTTGCAGGCCGATATCCAGCAAAAGGTGAAGCCGGCCCCGCGCGAGACGGCGCAGAAATACGTCTCCGACAATCCCCAGATCTTCGGTGATCGCAAGATCTTCACGCTCGACCAGATCCAGTTCCTGCGCCCGGCCAATATCGACCAATTGCCGCTCAAGGACGCCAAGACCATGGCCGAAGTCGAAAAGATCCTGATCGACGCCAATCTCGAATATCGCCGCGCCCCGCAACAACTCGATACGCTGACCGTCAACCCGGCGCTCACCACCGAGATCAACAAGCTCAGTTCAGCCGCCAACGCCGAACCCTTCATGTTCGCCGACCAGCCGGCCGGCGCCCCGGCCCCGGTGATCTATGTAAACATGGTCACCAACGCCAAGACCGATCCCTTCATCGGCGAACGCGCCATCAGTTATGCGCAGAACATCCTGCAGCGCCAGGAAATCCAGAAGCGCCTCGCCGCCGACCTCAAGACCTGGCAGGACGCGTACAAATCAAAGATCATCTACGCCAAGGGTTATGCCGCGCCGGTCCTGCCCAAAGCGCCGACAGCACAGCCCATAGCAGCCGCCGCAGCCAAGTAATCGCCCACCGCCTGCCCGACCTCGCCGCGCTCCTCACCGCCAGTCTCGGGAACCGCACCGTTGAAAACGCTACGGATAGGGCTGCTCTGGCACGCAACGGCGGCGGGTAATCTCGGCGTCGGCGCGCTCAGCGTCGGCAATATCGCCCTTGCCCGCGCGGCGGCCGCGCGGGCAAGGGTCACCCCGCACTTCGTCGTGATCGGGGCGCGCGAAACCGCCGCGCCCTATATCGCCGGCGCCGATATCGACGTCCGCGCCATCACCGGCCGCTATATGCTGTCACCCTCGGGCTATCGCGCCGATTTGGCCTCGCTCGACATCCTGCTCGATATCGGTGCCGGCGACAGCTTTGCCGACATCTACGCCGACAAGCGCTTTGCCTATATCGTCGCCACCAAGGCGATGGCGATCGCTGTGGGCAAGCCGCTGGTCCTGTCGCCGCAAACCATCGGCCCGTTCACCCGCCAACCCCATACCGCCATCGCCGCCTGGCTGTGCAGACGCGCCGCCATGGTTTTTGCTCGCGATCCGCTGTCGATGGCGGTCGTGCAAAAACTCAGCCCCAAGGCCGACGCCCGCCAGGTCATCGATGTCGCCTTCGCCCTGCCGTTCGACCGGCCGGCGCCGCGCACCGGGGGGCCAGTGAAAATCGGCCTCAACGTCTCGGGCCTGTTGATGAGCGGCGGCTACAGCGGCAGCAACGAATATGGCCTGACGCTCGATTACCCGGCGCTGACCCGCGGGCTGATCACCGCTTTTACCGCCATGCCCGACACCGAGCTCCATCTCGTCCCCCATGTCATCGCCCCGGGCCTGCCGCGCGACGACGACGGCGCCGCCGCGGACCGGCTCAAGGCCGAATTCCCGCAACTCGTCCGCCATCCCGATTTCGCTTCGCCATCGGCGGCCAAGTCGTTCATCGCCGGGCTCGATTTCCTCGTCGGCGCGCGCATGCACGCCACCATCGCCGCCTATTCCGCCGGCGTTCCCGTCATCCCCATCAGTTACAGCCGCAAGTTCGAAGGGCTTTATGGCGGCCTCGACTACCCGTGGCTGGTGCCGGCCAAGGGCATGACCACCGAGGCAGCACTGGCCTTCATCCTCGATGCCTTCGCCAACCGCGCGCAAGTGGCGCGGGATATCGCCCGCGGCGCCCCGGTCATCGCCGCCGGGCTCGAGGCCTATACCGCCGAACTCGCGCTGCAATTCGCCGCAGCCGCTGCATGACCGCCTCGCCCGCCCTTGCCCGAGTTGAGCGTGGGCAATTGTGCACCGGCTGCGGCCTTTGCGCCGGCATCGCACCCCAAGCCATCAACATGGTGATGGTCGAACCCGGTTATCTGCGTCCCCGGCAATCGGCGGCGCTGACCAACGACCAGGAAAGCGCCATCGCCGCCGCCTGCCCCGGCCTCGTCGTCGATGAATCGCGCCGCGAAAGCGCGCCGATCGACGACCCGCTCTGGGGTCCGGCGCATTTCGTCGGCACCGGCTTTGCCACCGATCCACGGCTTCGCAACCAGGCCTCGTCGGGGGGCGTCATCTCGGCGCTCCTCGTCCATGCACTAACGACCGGCATCGTCGATTTCGTCGTCCAGACCAGCGCCGATCCCGAACGCCCGACCGGCAACCGCACCGCCGCTTCGACCAGCGCCGACGACATCTTCGCCGCCGCCGGATCGCGCTACACCGCGTCGGCGCCGCTTGCCGAGCTCGAAACCTGGCTCGCCCGCCCCGGCCGCTTCGCCTTTGTCGGCAAGCCCTGCGATGTCACCGCCTTGCGCGCCCGCGCCCATGCCGACCCGCGCATCGCCGAAAAAGTGCCGCTGATGCTCGGCTTTTTCTGCGCCGGCATCCCCAGCGCCGCTGGCACCGGCCGCATCCTCGATCGGCTCGGCGTTGCCGCCGACGACGTCACCGCCTTTCGCTATCGCGGCGACGGCTGGCCGGGCTTTGCCACCGCCACACTCAAGGACGGCAGCCTCCGCCGCATGAGCTATGCCGACAGCTGGGGCGATATCCTGTCGAAGCAAGTCCAGTTTCGCTGCAAGATTTGCCCCGATGCCACCGGCAATGTCGCCGATATCGCCTGCGCCGATGCCTGGTATGGCGATGATCGCGGCTATCCCAGCTTTGACGAACAGGACGGCCGCAGCCTCGTCATCGCCCGCACGGCCTTTGGCGCCGCGCTTCTCGATGCCGCGCGCCGCGCCGGCACGATCGAGACAAGCCCGCTCGCCATCACCGAGATCGCCAAGATGCAGCCCGCCCAGGCGCGCCGGAAAAAACAGATATTATCGCGACTTGCCGCGATGGCGGTTGCCGGGCGGCCGCGGCCCCGCTATCGCGGACTGCGGCTCTGGGCGGCGGCGGCGCGCGACAGGCCGCTCGAACAGGCACGCAGCTTTGCCGGCCTCGTCCGGCGCTTGATCCAGGGACGAAACTGATGGCGACGCAACCGAATGATCGTCGCGGCATCGTCCTGGCCGGCGGCTCGGGCACCCGGCTCTACCCGCTGACCAAGCCGGTCTCCAAGCAGCTGATGCCGATTTATGACAAGCCGATGATCTATTACCCGCTGTCGGTGCTGATGCTCGCCGGCATCCGCGAGGTGCTGATCATCACCACGCCGACCGACAGCGCGGCGTTTCGCAGCCTGCTCGGCGATGGCAGCGACTGGGGAATGCACATCGACTATGCCGTGCAGCCCGAGCCCAAGGGTCTTGCCCAAGCCTATCACATCGGCGCAGATTTCGTTGGCGACAAGCCATCGACGCTGATCCTGGGCGACAATATCTTTTACGGCCATGGCCTGCCCGAACTCCTCGCCCGCGCGTCGGACCGCACCCAGGGCGCGACCGTCTTTGGCTATTATGTCAAGGACCCGCAGGCCTATGGCGTCGTGTCGTTCGACGCCGATGGCCGCGCCGCGACGATCGAGGAAAAGCCCGCCGCCCCGCGCTCCAACTATGCCGTCACCGGGCTGTATTTCTACGATGGCGACGCCGTCCGCCTCGCCCGTGACGTCCAGCCATCGGCGCGCGGCGAGCTCGAGATCACCGACTTGAACCGCCTCTACCTCGAAGCCGGCGCGCTTGAAGTCGAGCTTATGGGGCGGGGTTTTGCCTGGCTCGACACCGGCACCCACGCCTCGCTGCTCGATGCCGGCCTGTACGTCCGCATCGTCGAGGAGCGCCAGGGCCTGAAAATCTGCTGCCCCGAGGAAATCGCCTGGCGACAGGGCTTCATCGACAGCGAGCAATTGGCGCGCATCGCCGAACCGCTGCGCAAATCCGGCTATGGCGAATATCTGCTGAACCAGTTGAAGGTCGCCGGATGATGGCTGGCATCATCGCACGGGGGATCACATGATCGTCACCGAAACCGCCCTGCCCGGCGTCAAGCTGATCGAGCCGCGGGTCTTTGGCGACGATCGCGGCTTCTTCCTCGAAAGCTGGAACGCCCGCGCCTTCGCCGATGCCGGCCTCGACCTGACGTTCGTCCAGGACAATCACAGCCGCTCGGCGCGCGGCGTGCTGCGCGGGCTGCATTACCAGTTGCAGAACCCGCAGGGAAAACTTGTGCGGGTGAGCGCAGGGGCCGTCTTCGATGTCGCCGTCGATGTCCGCCGCTCCAGCCCGTATTTCGGCAAATGGGTCGGCTATGAACTGTCCGACGCCAACAAGCGCATGCTGTGGGTGCCGCCCGGCTTCGCCCATGGCTTTCTCGTGCTCAGCGACACCGCCGATTTCCTGTACAAATGCACCGCGCTTTATGACGGCGTCGATGATCGCGGCATCCGCTGGGACGATCCCGCCATCGGCATCGACTGGCCGCTTGCCGGCCTGACGCCGCAGCTTTCGGGCAAGGACGCCGCCGCGCCGCTGCTCGCCGACGCGCCGGTGTTCGCTGATGCGCCGGTGTTCGCCAAGGCGCCGGTGTCCGCATGAGGGCGCTGATCGCCGGCGCCGGTGGCCAATTGGGCCGCGCCCTGCAAGCGCGCGCGCCGACCGGTTTTACCGTGATCGCGCCCGCCAAAGCCGATTTCGACATCACCGATGCCGGCGCCGTGGCGCGGGCGATCGCCGCGGCGCGCCCCGATGTCGTCATCAACGCCGCCGCCTATACCGCCGTCGACAAGGCCGAAAGCGACGAGGCAGCGGCGCAGCGCGTCAATGTCACCGCCGTCCGGGTGCTCGCCCAGGCCGCGCACAACGCCGGCATCGGCCTTGTTCATGTCTCGACCGATTTCGTCTTCGACGGCACGGCCCATTCCCCCTATCGGGTCGACGCCCGGCCGAATCCGCTCGGCGTCTATGGCCGCACCAAGCGCGACGGCGAGTGGGCGGCGCTGGAATCGCACCGCAGCCCGTTGATTGTCCGCACCGCCTGGGTCTATGCGGCGCAAGGCAGCAATTTCGTCCACACCATGCTGCGGCTGATGCACGAGCGTGACGAGATCCGCGTCGTCGCCGACCAGATCGGCACTCCGACGCATGCCATCAGCCTGGCGCGGGCGATCTGGGCGCTGCTCGCCGCGGGGCAGACGGGCATCCACCATTGGACCGACGCCGGCGTCGCCAGCTGGTATGATTTCGCGGTGGCCATCGCGGAGGAAGCGCTGGCGCTCGGCCTGCTGACGCGCGCCGTCGCCGTTATCCCGATCCAGACCGCCGATTACCCCACCCCGGCGCGGCGCCCCGCCTATGGCGTTCTCGACAAGTCAACAACCTGGGCGATGACCGGCGTCGCGCGCCACTGGCGCGCCGAGCTGCGCGACTGCCTCGCCACGATGAAACAGGCCCGATCATGAGCAATTTTCTGGTCACCGGTGGAGCCGGCTTCATCGGCGCCAATTTCGTCCATTATTGGCAGGCCCGCCACCCTGCCGACACGATCACCGTGCTCGACAGCCTGACCTATGCCGGCAACCGCGCCAATTTGGCGGGCGCGAACGCCGATTTCGTGGAGGGCGATATCCGCGACACCGCGCTGGTCGAATCCCTGCTCCGCGACCGCCATATCGAAACGCTGGTGCACTTCGCCGCCGAAAGCCATGTCGATCGGTCGATCCATGGCCCCGCCGCCTTCATCGACACCAACATCATCGGCACCCTGAGCCTGCTCACCGCCGCGCGTGCCGTCTGGCTCGGCACGGAGGCGCGGCCGCATCGTTTTCACCATGTCAGCACCGATGAAGTCTATGGCTCGCTCGGCGCCGACGATCCGGCATTC
>JANNJH010000545.1:0-4383 GCA_031405775.1 Sphingomonadales bacterium
GAAGAAATCCTATGCGATGGATGTCGCGGCGCAAGTGCCGCATGCCGCTGTCCGCACCTATGTGATGGGCGACCGCGGCGGCGCGAATGCGCCAGCGACGCCCGAGGAGATCGGCGAGATGGCGGCACTGGTCGGCGAGGCGATGGACGCCGGCGCCTTCGGCTTCACCACATCGCGGATCAGCGCGCACCGCACCGCCGACAACGAGATCGTCCCCGGCACCCAGGTCGCCGTCGACGAGATGGAGGGCATCGGCGCCGCGCTGGGCCGCGCCGGCCATGGCATCTTCGAGGTCGTGTCCGATCTCAACTTCGACCCGATCCCCGGCAGCATGAATGCCGAACAGGATGTGGCGTGGATGGCCGATGTGTCGCGCAAGCATGGTGTCACCTTCACCTATCTCCTGCACCAGAACCCGGCCAACCCCGAACAGTGGCGCTCGACGATGGCCTTCACCGATGCCGCGCGACGCAGCGGCGGTGATATCGTTCCGCAAATCACCATGCGACCGATCGGCATCATCATGGGCTGGCAGAGCAGCTTCCATGTCTTCATGGGGCGGCCGACCTATGACGCGATTGCCCACCTGCCGTTCGAGGAACAGAACCGCCGCCTCGCCGAACCGGCGGTGCGCGCCGCGATCCTCGCCGAAAAATCCGCCAAGACTCCGTTCGAAGGCGTTCCCTTCCATTTCGAGATGATGTTCCGGCTCGAACAGCCCAACGGCTTCCTCAACTACGAACCTTCGCGCGACGAGAGCATCGAAGCGATCGCCGCCCGCGAATCCAAGACCGAGGAAGAAGTCATCTATGACATGATGATGGAGAAGGCCGGCAATGGTTATGTCTACGTCGTCCTCGTCAACTATGGCGATTATAACCTCGATTTCCTCTATGAACTCGTCAACAATCCCAACACGGTGTGCGGCGGTTCCGACGCCGGGGCGCATTGCGGCGCGATCTGCGATGCCGCGATGCCGACGTTCATGCTCAGCTACTGGACCCGTGATCGCAAAAGCGGTCCCAGGCTGTCGGTCGAGGCTGCCGTCGCTCGCCAGTCGCGCGACACCGCGCATTTCTATGGGCTGAAGGATCGCGGCATTCTGGCGCCGGGCATGAAGGGTGATGTCAACGTCATCGATTATGACCGGCTCCACACCACCAGTCCGGTCATGCTGAGCGATCTGCCGGCGGGTGGAAAGCGCCTTATTCAGTATTCGCGAGGCTATGTTGCGACGATCGTCTGCGGCGTTGTAACCTTCGAAAATGGCGAAGCGACAGGCGCGCTGCCCGGTCGCTTGTTGCGCAGTGGCGTCGGAGCCTTTGAACCCGCCGGAGTCGCCGGCTAATCGACGCCGAGCGCCCGGCAGCGACTGCCGGGGCCATGTAACGACCGCTTTCACAGGGTGCCCGGATTCCCACCGGAGCGCCCTGTCATGGCTGTTTCCGATCTCCGACGATACCCAGAGCGACCTCGTCAGCCGGGATCCCAACCGGGCGAAGATCACCATTGCGCCGATCGTCCTTGCGATCGCTTGTCGACAAAATGTTGCGCGAATCAAGCAACCCGTCAACTTAGGTGACATCGGGACGAGATGGCGAAATCATCGGATGGAGCTTCAGCCGGCGGGGCCGGCTGATCGGCACCAAAAGCAATGGGGAACGGTGCGATGACGGGGCAGGAAAGATCAACGATTTGATCGATGCGATCAACAATGACCGCGGCGGTGAACCATGACGTCGATGCCGGATGGCGTCGCCGCCGCGCAACCGATCGTGCCGAGGTCCGGCGGAATCGGCGAACCTTTGCGGACGCCGCTGTTCCGCCGGATATGGCTCGCCAGCCTGTTGTCCAACCTCGGGCTGATGATCCAGGCGGTCGGTGCGGCCTGGGCAATGATGCAACTGACGACGGCGGCGGACATGGTGGCGCTGGTGCAGACGGCGCTGCTGCTGCCGGTGATGCTGGTGTCGATCACGGCGGGCGCCGTCGCCGACATGTACGACCGCCGCAAAGTCGCCATCACCGCGCTCGCGGTGTCGCTCGGCGGCGCGACGGCGCTGTCGCTGTTCACCGCGGCGGGCCTGCTGACGCCGTGGACCTTGCTGGGCTTTTGCTTCCTGATCGGCACCGGCATGGCGCTGTTCGGCCCGGCCTGGCAGGTGTCCGTCGCCGAACAGGTGCCGGCGCATAGCCTGCCGCAAGCGGTCGCGCTCAATTCGATCAGCTTTAATATCGCGCGCAGTTTCGGTCCCGCGATCGGCGGCATGATCGTCGCGGTGGCCGGCGCCGTCGCCGCCTTCATCGCCAATGCGCTGCTCTATGTGCCGCTGCTGGTGGTGCTGCTGGCGTGGCGCCGGATCGCCGTGCCGTCGCGCCTGCCGCCCGAACGGCTGGGGCGCGCCATCACCTCGGGCCTCCGCTATATCGGCCACTCGCCGGCAATCCGCGTCGTGCTGTGGCGGACCTTTGCCACGGGCATGGCCGGCGGATCGATTTCGGCGCTGATGCCGCTCGTCGCCCGCGACATATTGGGCGGCGGCGCGCCGACTTACGGCCTGATCCTGGGCGCCTTCGGCGTCGGCGCCGTGCTTGGCGCGCTCAACATCGGCATGGTGCGCCGCCGCCTGTCGAACGAAGCCGCGGTGCGGCTTTGCGCGATCATCGTGGCGGCGGCGATCGCCGTGGTGGCGCTGAGCGACTGGGTGATGCTGACGGCGGCGGTGCTGGTCGCGGCCGGGGCGGCATTCATGGTGAGCATCACGCTGTTCAACATCGGCATTCAGCTGTCGGCGCCGCGCTGGGTCGCGGGTCGCACAATGGCGGCGTTCCAGGCGGCGATCGCCGGCGGCGTCGCCATCGGCAGCTGGATGTGGGGCCATATGACGCAGGAATATGGCGTCGGCATCGCGTTGTTGGCATCATCGGCGGCGATGGCGGCGGTGGCGCTGTCGGGACGCTGGTTGCCGATGCCGCATGTCGCCGACCTCGATCATGATGCGGTCGAATTGGGCGAGCCCGACGTCGCACTGGTGCTCAACGCCCGCAGCGGGCCGATCGTGGTGGAGATCGAATATTGCGTCGATCCGACGCAAGCGCGCGCCTTTTACGGCACGATGCAGCAGATGCAGCACATCCGCCATCGCAACGGCGCCTATGGCTGGTCGATCGCCCGTGACATTTCCGACCCGGCGCTGTGGACCGAACGGTTTTATTGTCCGACCTGGCTCGATTATCTGCGGCAGCGCAGCCGCCTGACCGCCGCCGAAATGGAAATCCAGCACGCCGCCCAACGCTTCCACAGCGGGACAGGGCCGGTCCGCGTCCGACGCATGCTGGAGCGGCCGTTCGGATCGGTGCGCTGGCAGGACGACGCGCCCGATGCTGGCAGCAGCGAAGTCCTGCCGATCACGTCGGGTTGATCGACGGCCCGGCGCAACTACCACTAACATATTGAAAATTAAGCTTATCCGTGTCCGGGGGGAGTTGCCCGTTGCCGATTGGCGCAGTGCGGCATAAACCGCCGGCGCCGTCAGAGAAAGCTGACCAGGTCGCCCAAGAATTTGTCGAACTGGTCATGGTGCAGCCAATGCCCGGCCCGCTGATAGGCGATGACGCGCGTGTCCTGAAAAAATCCCGCCATGCCATTCGCGCCGGGGTTTGATAACCAACTGTCGCAGCCATAGGCGAGGACGGTCGGGCAGGTGATCCGGCCCCACAGCGCATGGAGGTCGCTATCGGCCAGATCGAGCGGCGGCGACGAGCGAACGTAATTGTCGAACTTCCAGCTGAAGCTGCCGTCTTCATTGCGCGTCACACCATGGACCGTAAGATGGCGGGCCTGCGCCTCGGTAAGATGGCGGTTTTCGGACTGCATCCGCGCCAGCGCTTCATCGATGGAGGCATAGCGGCGGGGGGCACGACCGCTCAGGGCGCGGCGTTCCTCGATCCAGCCGCGCCAGCGGTCGCTGAGGTCGGTCGTCGTGCCGGTCGCGGTCGGGGCGAAGCCAAGGCCTTCGATGGCAACCAGCTTGCGAACGCGTTCGGGATAAAGTCCGGCATAGCGCAGCGAGATCGCGCCGCCGAGCGAATGGGCGACGATCGTCACCGGTGCGGCGCCCTGCTGATGGACGAGTTGCGCCAGGTCGCAGATGAAATAGGGCATGGTATAGGCGCCGTCGGGCGACCAGGCGCTGTCGCCATGGCCGCGCAGATCGGGCGCGATGACGTGCCAGTCACGGCGAAGCGAACGCGCGATCCAGTCCCAGCTTCGGGCATGGTCGCGTCCGCCATGGACGAGGATAAGGGTCGGCGCGTCGGAATTGCCCCAATCGAGATAGTTGAGCCGCAGCCGCTGCGAAAAGAAGCTGTGCGAGGTCGGGC
>JANNJH010000546.1:0-8672 GCA_031405775.1 Sphingomonadales bacterium
CGAAGTCTTTGTCGAGAATCAGCTCGGCGACATCACGGCCAAGGGCAGCGCGGTGGTGGAACTGTCATCGCGGGCAATTCTGGCGTCGACGTGAAAGCCCGCGGTGACGATCCCGCACACCGCGGGCGACGCTTTGTGGCCGTTGGGCAACGCCGGCAAAATTCTATGGTCCGACAATTGACCGCGTCGACTTTTAGCTTTATCTGGTTCCGTTAATAAAAAACACCTTAGGGGAGGTTACAATGACTCGGGCTGCAAGATCGATTCTGCTCGCCGGCTGTGCATACGCTGGGCTGGGCCTGCCAACGGCGGCCGCGGCGCAGCAGGCAGCGCCGGCGGTTGCAGCCGCGGCTCCGGCCGCTTCAAACGAGGGCCGGATCGAGGAGATCGTGGTCACGGCGAACAAGCGCGTGGAATCGGCCAACAAGGTAGGCTTGACCATCACCGCGCTGTCTGGCGCGCAGCTCTCGGAACGACGTGTGACGTCGCTTCAGGACATCGCGGCGGCAGTACCGGGCCTGAATTACGCGCAGAGCGGGACCGCGACGCCGATCTTCACGATGCGCGGTGTCGGCTTCAACGAAACGACCCTTGGCGTCTATCCGGCAGTCAGCGTCTATGTCGACGAAGTGCCGCTGCCGTTCCCGGTGATGACGCTGCACGCCGCCTATGACCTTGAACGGGTCGAGGCGCTGAAGGGTCCGCAGGGCACGCTTTTCGGCCAGAACTCCACCGGTGGCGCCGTCAACTTCATCGCCGCCAAGCCGACCCAGGCCTTGGATATCGGCGGAGACGTCAGCTACGGTCGCTTCAACCAGGTCGAGGGCAACTTCCACGTCAGCGGGCCACTCAGCGACACGCTGACGTCGCGCTTGTCGGTGACCGGACTTCGCGCCGACGGCTGGCAGCAAAGCTACACCCGTCCAGGCGACACCAACGGCAAGCTCAGCTATTTTGCCGGACGGTTGCTCACCAACTGGGCGCCGAGCGACACGATTCGCTTCTCGCTCAACCTCAATGCCTGGAACGACAAGTCCGAACCCCAGGCGCCGCAACTCCTTGGTGTGCGTCCGCAAATTCCGGGAAGTGTGAAGCCGGTCGTCCTCAACTATCCGTTTGCACCGCTGACAGTCCGTGCCGCCGACTGGTCGATCGGCAAATATACCCCAAGCAGTGATCGCACCCTCTACCAGGCGGCGCTGCGGACTGAAATTGATCTCACTGACAACATCACGCTAACGTCGCTGACATCGTATAATCACTTCAAGCAGAAGCTGAGCAGCGACCAGGACGGTATGGCGCCGCTGATCGCCAATCTTTCGCCAAGTGACGGTACCATCCGTTCGTTCAACCAGGAGCTTCGCCTGGCCAGCACCTCGAAATCCTCGGCGCTTCGCTGGGTTGTTGGCGCAAACTACGAAAAGAGCCGGACGTTTGAAAGTCAGACGCTGAACTTTGGCGATGGATCGTCTTCGGTGGCCTTTTTCGGCATCAACACCACGGGCAGCGAGAATCTGGCCCATATCCGCAATATCGCGGTGTTCGGTAATGCCGAATATGACATCCTGCCCGACCTCACGCTCAAGGCCGGCGCGCGTTACACCGACTCCAGGAACAACACGGAAATGTGCGGCACGGCCAATGGCGACGGCCTCGTCGCGGGTCTGTTCAACTTTCTGGGGACAGTGCTCGGGTCCGTGCCGTTCACGCCGATCACGACCGGGGACTGCTATGTCCTCAATGACAATCTTGTCCCGGGTGACACCTTCTTTTCGACCCTCGAGGAAGATAATGTGTCGTGGCGCGCCGGCGTCGACTATCGCGCCAACGCCAACACGCTTTTGTACGTCAACGTGTCGAGGGGCTACAAAGCGGGCAGCTATCCGACGCTGTCGGCCTCGACCTTCCTCCAGTACAAGCCGGTCACCCAGGAATCGGTAACCTCGTACGAGGCTGGTCTTAAGGCGGGTCTCTGGGACCGCAAGGTGCAATTGAACGCTGCGGCTTTCTATTATGATTACAAGAACAAGCAGGTTCGCGGTAAAATTCCCGATCCGGTTTTCGATGTCCTCGACACGCTCGTGAATGTTCCAAAGTCGCGAGTCTATGGCGCCGAAGCTGACCTGACCGTCAAACCAATGCAGGAACTGACGCTGCAAGCCACGCTGACCTATCTGAATTCGCAGGTAAAATCTTACTCAGGCCCCACGGTCTATGGTAATATTGTGGACTTTGCTGGCGGCCCGCTGCCCTTCACGCCGGAATGGTCCTATGCGGTCAATGCCGATTATCGCGCCGAGATCAGCGGCGGGGGCAAGCCCTTCGTTGGCGTTGGCGTGCGGGGCCAGTCGGCCTCGGTGGCGACGCTGGGCGGCAATGACGTCATCTTCCCGACCGGGCCGAGCTATCGCATCGTGCCCGGGATCACGAAGCCGTTCATCTTGCCTGGCTATGCCACGGTCGATGCGCGTCTCGGGTTCGAGGCAGCCAATGGCCATTGGACAGCCATGCTCTGGGCAAAGAACGTCTTCAACAAGCTCTATTACACCAACTCCAACCATTTTCTTGACGTGACGACGCGGTTCGTCGGCTTGCCCGCGACCTATGGCGTGACGCTCAGCTTCAGGAACTAGGATCGGCGCTGGCCGTCGCATTTCGAAAGCGACGGCCAACGCTCATTCAGCAATAATACCAGTCCAGGAGGATTTTCCCAGTGCGCTATATCGTCGGCGTCGATATCGGCGGGACCTTCACGGACTGCATCGCGCTGAAAACGGGGATGGCCGATGGTGCGGCCCCGGTCATCAGGATCGGCAAGGCCTCCTCGACGCCGCCGGACTTCCAAACCGGCTTCATCGAGGCGATCCGCGCCGCCGCAGCGATGCATGATGTTTCGCTGGGCGACATGCTCGCCAATGCCCATGTCTATCACGGCTGCACTGTCGGCACCAACGCGCTGGTCGAACACAAGACGGCGCGGGTCGGGCTGCTGGCGACGCGCGGTCATGCCGATACGATCTTCATCATGAAGGCCGGCGGCCGCCTGAAATGGATGTCGGCGAACTATATCGCCCATGTTGCCAAGCAGACGAAGCCCGAGCCGCTGGTCCCGAAACCCCTGGCGCTCGAAGTCGACGAGCGCATCGCCTTTGACGGCAAGGTGCTTGTCGAACTCAACGAGGATTCGGCCCGCGCCGCCATCCGCAAGCTCGTCGCCCAAGGCGTCGAAGCCATCGCCATCTCGCTGATCTGGGCGACCGCCAACCCGTCGCACGAACTGCGGCTGCGCGAGCTGGTACGCGAGATCGCGCCCGAGCTGTTTGTTTCGATCTCGTCGGAAGTCAGCCCGCGTGTCGGCGAATATGAGCGCACGATCGCCACCATCGTCAACGCCATGATCGGCCCGCCGATGCGGCTGTACCTGGAGGCGCTGGAAATCGACCTGAAGCGCCACGGCTATACCGAATCGCTGCAGATCATGTCGTGCACCGGCGGGCTGATCGACGCCGACCACGCCCGCGCGCTGCCGGTGCTGACCATCGGTTCGGGGCCGGTCGCCGGCCTCATCGGCGCCGCCAGCCTGTCCGACGCCGCCAGGGTCGGCGATTCGCGCAACGTCATCACCGCCGACATCGGCGGCACGACGCTGGACATCGGCACGATCTTCGATGGCGTGCCGGTGCGCCGGCCAACCGCCAGCTATGACCAGTATGAATATTTCGTCCCCACTCTCGATGTCCGCTCGGTCGGATCGGGCGGCGGCAGCATCATTCACAGCGACGGCACGTCGCTCAAGGTCGGCCCGCGCAGCGCCGGCGCCCGGCCGGGGCCGATCTGCTTTGGCCGCGGCGGCAGCCAGCCGACCGTCACCGACGCCGCCGCCGTGCTCGGCTATTTCGACCCCGGCTATTTCTTTGGCGGTCGCATCACTCTCGATGTAGCGGCGGCGCGCGCCGGGCTGGCGCGGGTCGGCGCGGGCATGGGGCTCAATGCCGAACAGACAGCCGCCGCCGCGCTGCGCATTGTCGACAGCCAGATGGCCGATTCGATCTGGATGACGGTGACGCAGCAGGGCCATGATGCCCGCGATTTCGTCCTCTACAGCTTTGGCGGCGCCGGCGGGTTGCACGCCACCGCCATCGCCCGCGAACTCGGCATGAAGCGCGTCGCCGTGCCGCTCAGCAATCTTGCCGCCGGCTGGTCGGCATTCGGCATCGCGGCGTCCGATGCCCTGGTGACCGAATCCTCCGCCGTCGGGCAAAGCAGCCCCTTCGATCCCGACGTCATCAACCGCCAGTATCGGCTGCTCGAAACGCAAGTCCTCGATCGCCTTGAAGCGCAAGGCCTGCCGCGCGATGCCGTCGAACTCCAGCATTTCGCCGAACTGCGCTATGCCTTGCAGATCAACCAGGTCGCCGTCAGCGTCGAAGGCGGCAAATATGACATGGCCACCGTCGGCCGCATGGTCGCGGCGTTCGAGGCCGAATATGAACGCCTTTATGGCAAGGGCAGCGGCTATGCGGCCGCCGGCTTCCAGCTGACCGGTTTGCAGGTCCATGGCCGCGCGTCGCTGAGCAGCCTCAGCATCGGCGCCATCCACAACGCAGCGACTCCGGGCGAGGCGCTGAAGGGCCATCGCGACGTCATCTGGTACGGACGCAGCGCCACCCCGGTTTCGACGCCGATCCATGCCGGGCCGATGCTGGCGGTGGGCAGTCGGATCAGCGGCCCGGCGATCATCGAATATCCCGACACCACGATCATCGTGCAGCACGACACCATCGCTCATATTCATCCGACCGGCAGCGTCGTCATCGATCTTGCCGCAACTCCGGGAGGCGATTGAAGCCATGGCGGACCTCGATCTCGAACAATTCTCGGCCGACGAACCCGGTTGGGACGGCCGCACGCAAAGCTATCGACCGCAATCGAGCTGGCGTCAGGCGGTTTCGCCGAGCGTGCGGATGCATACCGAGGAAGCCGACCACCTCGACCCCATCGATTTCGAGGTCATCCGCCAAAAACTATGGACCATCAACATCTCGCACGGCGAGACCATCACCCGCATCTCGGGGTCGCCCGTATTGGCGACACTCGACTTCAACATGTCGATCCTGACCGAAGACGCCGAGGTCGTCCTCAACGCGCCCTATGTGCAGTTCCTCAACGCCGGCGCGCCGCTCGGCATCCGCTACATCATGGAGCATTATTCCGACCGGCCGGGTATCGACGAAGGCGATATCTTCTGCTGCAACGACCCCTGGATCGGCGCTTGCCACCAGATGGACGTGCTGTTCGCTGCCCCGATTTTCATCGACGACAAGCTGTTCGGTTGGGTCGCCAACGCCGGTCACCAATATGATCTTGGCGGCATCGTCCCCGGTGGCTGGCCGCAAAACGCCCAAGACGTCTATTCCGATCCCGTCGTCCTGCCGCCCTTCAAGCTCATTGAAAAGGGCGAGATGCGCAAGGATCTGGAGGCCATGTACCTCCGGCAATCGCGGCTTCCCGACATGGTGGCGCTCGACCTTCGGGCACAAATCGCCGGCGCCGTCTTCGCGCGCACCCAGATCGAGGGGCTGTGCAAGCGTTTCGGCGCGCCAACTGTCAAAGCCGCCATGCGCCGGATGCTCGACCAGGCGCAGCAAAGCTTCCAGAAGAAACTGTTGCAGATCCCCGACGGCACCTGGTCGGAAACCCGCTATATCGACGAAGCCCTGCCGGGCGATCGCCGCACCCAGCGCACCCAGCTGACCATCACCAAGAAGGGCGACCGGATCAGCGTCGACAATGTCGGCACCGATCCGCAGACACCCGGCACCAACGGCATCCCGTTCACCACCTGGTCGGGGTCGATCACCGGAATCATCTCGGTCTCGATGCTGTATGAACAGCTGTTCGCCTATGGCGGCAGCGACCGCCAGATCGACTATCGGCCGACCCCCGGCCTGCTTACGTGCGTCAATTATCCGACCGCCACCAGCGGCGGCATCCTGCAGGCGGTGCCGATGATGAACGCCGTCCAGGCGATCCTGTCGCGGATGATGGCCTGCGATCCCGAGTTGAAGGAAGACCTGGTCGCGCCCTGCGCCGACTTTGTGCTGCCGGTGCTGATCGGCACCGACGATCGCGGCAAATATTTCGGCCAGGCGATTCTCGATGCCTTTGCCGGCGGATCGGGGGCGCGATCGTTCGGCGACGGCGTCAACACCAGCGGGCCGACCTACAGCCCGCTGTCGATGATCCTCAATATCGAGCTTATCGAGCAATGGTATCCGATCCTCTACCTCTACCGCAAGGACGACACCGATAGCGGCGGCGCCGGCAAATGGCGCGGTGGCACCGGGCTGCGGTCGGCGATCACGCCCTATCGGGCGGCGTCGATCTCGATCGTTACCAACACCGGCGGCCAGTCGGTGACGACGCAAAATGGTCCCGGCCTGTTCGGCGGCTTTCCGTCGCCTGCCGGTCATTACACGATCCGCCGCGACACCAACCTCAACGCGCTGATGGCCGCCCGGCATGTGCCCGCCAGCATCGATGACCTCGACGCCGGCGAGACGATCCGGCTGCGGTCGAAATCGAACGGCACCGCGCTCGAAAGCGGCGATGTCTTCGAAGTCCGCATCGGCGGCGGTGGCGGCTATGGCGACCCGCTCGAACGCGCGCCCGACCTGGTGGCGCGCGACGTTTTGCTGGGGGCTGTGTCGGGTGCAGCGGCGATGGCGATCTATGGCGTCGTCATCGCGGCCGACGGCACCGTCACCGAGCCGGCGACGACAACACGCCGCGGCGCGCTTCGCAACGAACGCAAGGCTTGGCGCAAGGTCGAGGGCGGCACCGCAAACGCCGCCGCCGTCAAGGCGACGGGAGCCGCCGATCGTTCGGTCCACGAATATGTCGTCGCCACCGATCGTGACGGGGCACGCATCTTGGCGTGCGCCCAGTGCGGGCATGAATATTGCGGTTATCACGGCAGCTACAAGACCGGCGCCCTCGTCCATGAAGGACCAGTGACGTTGATTCCGACGGGGCAGGACCCGAGCTTCTACACCGACGACTCGATGGTGTTTCGCCGCTATTGCTGCCCCGGATGCCATGTCCAGATCGCCACCGAGATCGCCCGCGCCGACGAACCACCGTTTCCCGAAATGAGGTTGGCATGACCGCGCATCCGTTTCTTGACGGCAAGACCAAGCAGCTTTTCATCGGCGGCCAATGGGTCGATGCCGTGTCAGGCCGCAGCTTTGCTTCGATCAACCCGGCGACGGGCAAACCGATCGCCGAGGTTGCCGAAGGCGGCGCCGAGGACATTGACCGCGCCGTCGCTGCCGCCCGCGCGGCGTTCGAAGGACCATGGAGCAAGTTCAAGCCGTTCGACCGCCAGAACCTGCTCCTCGCCATCGCCGACATGGTCGAAAAGCATTTCGACGAGCTGGCGCTGCTCGAAACGCTTGACATGGGAGCGCCTATCGCCCGCACCAGCAGCTACAAGCGCTTCATGCTGCAGGCCTTGCGCTTCTATGCGGCGCAGGCGGTCGGCATCTATGGCGAGACCACCGGAAATTCAGTGCCGGGCGATGTGTTCACCTTCAGCCTGAAGGCTCCGCTCGGGGTCGTCGGCGGTATCATCCCCTGGAACGGCCCGCTGATTTCCCAGCTTTGGAGCATCGGTCCAACGCTCGCGACGGGCTGCACCCTGGTGTTGAAACCCGCCGAAGACGCGCCGCTTTCGGCGCTGCGGCTGGCGGCGATCATGCAGGCGGCGGGGCTGCCCGATGGCGTCATCAACGTCGTGCCCGGTTCCGGCCCCATCGCCGGCGCGCGGCTGGCGTCCCACCCCGGCGTCGACAAGATCGCCTTTACCGGATCGACCGCGACCGGGCGCAAGGTCATCGAGATGGCTGCCGGCAACATGAAGCGCGTCGCCGTCGAGCTGGGCGGCAAGTCCGCGGACATCATCTTCGCCGATGCCGATCTCGACAAGGCGGTCCCCGGCGCCGGCGCCGGTTGTTTCAACAACACCGGCCAGATCTGCTACGCCGGCACGCGCATCCTCGTGCAGCGCCCGATCTATGACGAATTCGCGCGCCGTCTCGCTGCCTTCAGCACGACATTGAAAGTCGGCGACGGCATCGATCCGGCGACACAGCTGGGGCCGCTGGTCTCCCGTCGCCAGCTCGAAACCGTCACCGGCTACTTGAACCTGGCGCGTGAAGAAGGCGCCGACGTACTGTCGGGCGGCGCGCGGCTGCAGGGCGACCTCGCCAACGGCTATTTCGTGCCGCCGACCGTGCTCGCCAATGTCAACAACGACATGCGCGTCGCACGCGAGGAGATCTTTGGCCCGGTCGCCTCCTTGATCCCCTTCGACACCGAAGAGGATGCGGTACGGCTCGCCAACGATACCGACTATGGCCTTGGCGGCGCGGTCTGGACCCAGAATGTCAGCACCGCCCACCGCATGGCCCGCGCCGTCCGCACCGGCATGATGTGGATCAACTGCTATGGCCTCACCGAACCGGCCGTCACCTCGGAAGGCTTTCGGATGAGCGGCTATGGCGCCAAGGGTGGACGCCGCCACATCGACGAATATCTCTACACGAAATCCGTCTGGCTGCGGCTCGATTGAGCCGCAGCCAGCGGGATCAGGCGACAAAGACTCCTTTGCC
>JANNJH010000547.1:0-2836 GCA_031405775.1 Sphingomonadales bacterium
CCTGTGGCGTATAGAGGAATCGCAGATAGGCCTCGGCGACCTTGCGCGTGCCGCGCTTGTCGACAACCTTGTCGATGACGGCAACCGGCGGTTCGGCGAGGATCGACACCGAGGGCACGACGATTTCGAAGCGGCTGGCCCCCAGTTCCTGCGTCGCCAGCAAGGCTTCATTCTCCCAGGCGATCAGCACATCGCCAAGCCCGCGCTCGGCAAAGTTCACCGTCGAGGCGCGGGCGCCCGAATCGAGCACCGGCACCTGGCGGTACAGCTTGGTCACAAAGGCCTGCGCCGCCGCCGGCGAGCCATAGGCCTTTTGGGCATAGCCCCAGGCCGCAAGGAAATTCCAGCGCGCCCCGCCGCTGGTCTTGGGGTTGGGGGTCATCACCTTGATCCCCGGCCGCACAAGGTCGTTCCAGTCGCGGATGCGCTTGGGATTGCCCTTGCGCACCAGGAAAACGATCGTCGAATAATAAGGCGTCGAATTGTGCGGCAGCCGCGCTTGCCAGTTCGCGGGCAGCAATTTGCCGCGCTGGGCGATCGAATCGACGTCATAGGCCAGCGCCAGCGTCACGACGTCGGCCTCGAGCCCGTCGATCACCGATCGCGCCTGCTTGCCCGATCCGCCATGCGACTGGCGGATATCGACATCGTCGCCGGTCTTCGCCTTCCAGTCGCGGGCAAAGGCGGCGTTGATATCGTTGTAGAGTTCGCGCGTCGGATCATAGCTGGCGTTGAGCAACGACACCGGCGCCGCAGCCGCCATCGCCGGCAGGGCCAGCGCCGGCAGGGCCATCGCCATGGTTGCAGCAACGATGAAGGCAATTGCGCGCATGATATCTCCGTGGTGGCGAAGCTGTGCCGAAACCTTATTCCTATCGGTCAACTAGGCAATAAGCTTCTGCTTGGCGCGACTAAAGCTGGGCTTTTTCGGCCCGACACGCAAACCCCCGGCACCCGCCCCGGTTCCGGTCTCAGGCCGCTTTGCGGTTCCGGCCTCAGGCCGCTTCGCGCTCGATCGACAAATCGGCGAGCGATGTATTGTCGAGGATCGCCGCCGTATTGTCGCGCACCGTCAGCATGACCTTGCGGATGACACAGGTCGCTTCCTCGAAACAGTCGGCGCACCGCTGATAGGCGCTGACCGACACGCACGGCACCAGCGCCAGCGGGCCTTCGATCATCCGGATGATTTCGCCAAAGCTGATCTGGCTGGCCGGTTTGGCGAGCCGATAGCCCCCCATCTTGCCGCGAAAACTTTCCACTAGCCCGCCATTCCTCAGATCGAGCAGGATGATCTCGAGAAACTTGCGCGGCAGTTTCTGGTCGGCGGCGATGACCGAAATCGGCACCGGCGCGATGCTCCCGCTGCGGGCAATGAAGATAAGCGCACGAAGTGCATAGCGGGAGCGCTGGGTTAACATGACTGAACATATTCTATGCACCGACAGCCGCGGGCGGGCAAGCTTGACATCGGGTCTTAACCGGATTTAGGCCGATTCTCCACCAGCGCCGCGACAACCGAAGGATCGGCAAGCGTCGAGATATCGCCCAGATTGCCGACCTCGCCCTCGGCGATCTTGCGCAGGATGCGTCGCATGATCTTGCCGCTGCGGGTCTTGGGCAGGCCGGGGGCGAACTGGATGACATCGGGGGTGGCGATCGGCCCGATCTCGCGCCGCACCCATTGCACCAGCTCGCGTCGCAACGCATCGTCGCCGGTCACGTTGGCGTTCAGCGTCACATAGGCATAAATACCCTGCCCCTTGATATCGTGCGGGAATCCGACAACGGCGGCCTCGGCGACCAAGGCGTGCGCCACCAGCGCGCTTTCGACTTCGGCCGTCCCCATGCGGTGCCCCGAGACGTTGATGACATCATCGACGCGCCCGGTGATCCACCAATAGCCGTCACTGTCGCGCCGCGCCCCGTCGCCGGTGAAATAACGGCCCGGATAGGTGGTGAAATAGGTCTGGAAAAAGCGATCATGGTCGTTCCAGACACTGCGCATCTGCCCCGGCCAGCTTTGCGCGATGCACAAATTGCCTTCGGTGGCACCAAATAGCTCATTGCCCTCGGCATCGACCAGCAACGGCACGACGCCGAACAGCGGCAGCGTCGCCGAACCCGGCTTGAGCGCGGTGGCGCCGGGCAGCGGCGAAATCAGCGCGCCGCCGGTCTCGGTCTGCCACCAGGTGTCGATGATCGGGCAGCGCATATCGCCGACGACACGGTGATACCATTCCCAGGCTTCGGGGTTGATCGGTTCGCCGACACTGCCAAGCAGCCGGAGCGAGCGCCGCGAAGCCCGGGTCACATAGCCATCGCCCTCGCGCATCAAGGCGCGCAACGCCGTCGGCGCTGTATAGAAGATATTGACGCTCCAGCGATCGCAAACGTCCCAGAATCGCCCGAAATCCGGGTAATTCGGCACGCCTTCAAACATCAGCGTCGTCGCGCCATTGGCCAGCGGGCCATAAACCACATAGCTGTGCCCGGTCACCCAGCCGACATCGGCGGTGCACCAGAACACCTCGCCGGGCCGATAATCGAAGGCATAGCGATGCGTCATCGCCACCCACACAAGATAGCCGCCGGTGGTGTGGAGCACGCCCTTGGGCTTGCCGGTCGAACCCGAGGTATAAAGAATGAACAGCGGGTCCTCGGCCCCCATCGGCTCGGGGTCGCAATCGGCAGAAGCGGCGTCGCGGGCGGCCTCGTACCAGATGTCGCGGCCGGGCTGCATGGCGATCGCCCCGCCGGTGCGGCGCACTACAATGACACGCTCGACCGCCGGGCATTGTTCGAGCGCCGTATCGACATTGGCTTTCAGCGGCAC